>CAIPID010000426.1 GCA_903865015.1 uncultured beta proteobacterium
CCAGACTGCCAGGCTGGATTGCGCACCATGGCGCGAAACTGCTGGTATGCCACATCGTCCGTGCAATATTCATCGCCGTGACTCAGTAGAAAGGTGCGTGCGCCTACTGTCACGAGTACTTCTTCGGGTAACAATCTGGCACCAAGACCTACTGCTAAGGCTTCGCCCATGAGAAAGTCACGATTACCACGACCTAGCCAGACGGGTATCTTTGCTGCGCAAGCTTTAATCGCCATCAAGTCCTGAGCAAGCCAGGGTGGGGCGACCACGGCAACGTCGTCACCGATCCACGCATCAAAAATGTCACCAGGCAATAGCAAGGCTTGCGCCTCGCTTGCTGCGAGTTTCAGAAAGTCACGAAAAGCTTCTGAGGTACCTTCGGTATGCTGACCCAGATGGACATCTGAGGCTAGCCACACGGGACCTGCAAGAGATATCTTATTCAAGTACGACAGCCTTAGTGATCACGATGTCCTCAACAGGAACGTTCTGGTGAAAGCCGCTATTGCCTGTTTTGACGGCTTTCATTTTGTCGACAACGTCCTGGCCTTCGATTACTTCACCAAACACTGCATAGCCCCAGCCGCTGGCGGTTGGTGCGGTGTGGTTCAGGAATTCGTTATTGGCAACGTTGATGAAAAACTGTGATGAAGCAGAGTGCGGTGCACTTGTACGCGCCATTGCGAGCGTGTATTTGTTGTTTTTCAGGCCGTTGTTGGCTTCGTTTTCGATTTCAGCTTTGGTTGTTTTTTGTTTCAGACCTGGCTCAAAACCACCGCCCTGGACCATAAAACCATCAATGACGCGATGAAATACTGTGCCATTGTAAAAGCCATCATTGACGTAGGCCAGAAAGTTGGCAACAGTCTTGGGGGCTTTAGCAGCATCAAGAGAAATAACAAAGTCGCCCAGGTTTGTGGACATTTTGACGCGGGGATTCGTGCTCATGGAATTAACGCCTTGTTTGGAGGTCGAGTTGGAGGATTGCGCAGCGACTGCGCCAGAAAACACTAACGGAATCATACCGGCCAGTGCAAAATTGCGCATCACACGCAAGCATAAAAAAATAAAATTCATTGTGACTCCGCTTTGGATTTGGTGCTTGATACAGAAGGCGCCTTGGGTTTTGGTTTGGCGGCTTCTTCGGCGATTGCGGCCGCCTCGGCATTAGCCTGGATCAAAGCCTCAAGACCACGGATTTTGGTACGTACACCAGGCGCACCTGCGGCAGCGGCATTCCGGTATGAGCGCAAAGCAATGCTTAATTCGACGTCGCCCAGATTTGATAAAGCAAACGCGTATTTAGGGCTGATCATGATGGCCATATCCAGCGCGCGACGCGCCTGCTCAAGCTCGCCGCGTTTTACATAGATCACAGCGAGGTTATTCCATGGCTCGGGGAGCTCAGGGAATCGCATCGTCATTTTTTGATAAATAGCCTCAGCCTCACTCGAGCGGTTGACCTCAGTCAGCACGCGTGCATGCATGAACATCAACTGTACGTCAGTGCCTGGGGAGCTGCGTTTAGCATCCTCAGCGATGCGTTGCTCGACTTCGACCAGTGCCTCCTGAATGCGGCCTCTTTGCAGCAAGGCCTCAATACGGCGTGTCGTCTCTGAGGCAGTGAGCGGCTCGCGTGTATCAACAGAAGGTGCGATCGCTTCGAGGAGCTTGGCCAGCCCATCCCAGCCTGCTTCGGGTTCTTTATCGCCAATGATCGTATCTGGCTTGCTGCCAGGCATATTGGCAGGCAGAATATTTTTCAAGTCGTTGGTTTTGGGGCTGCTGGCCAGAGGGTTGGCTACGCCGTTGACGGGGTCATATTGCGGACTCCCGCCAAAGCCTTGGGCGTGCAACGTCCCAGGTAACAAAGTTACCGTGCAGAACGAGAGCAGTACATAACAAATGCGTTTATGCAGATTCAAGGCTTGAAATCCTCAATTGCTATACTTGACGATCCGCATTTTAGCCTTGCTTTGAGCCTCCCGTATCGCATGCTACAGATTTACGACTCCCTATCGCGCTCTAAACGCCCATTTACCCCCGTACAACCCGGCAAAGTCGGCTTATATGTATGCGGAATGACGGTTTATGATTGGTGCCATCTCGGGCATGCCCGGATGCTGGTGAGCTTTGATGTGGTCCAGCGCTGGCTGCGCTGCGAGGGATATCAGGTCACTTATGTGCGCAATATCACCGATATCGACGACAAAATTATTAAACGTGCGGTCGAATCAAACCGTCGCATCGGTGAAATCACCGAGTTTTTTATCGATGCCATGCATGCTGACGAGCATGCTCTGGGTGTGCAAGCCCCTGATTATCAGCCTCGTGCCACCGAGTATGTGGGCGATATGCTCGACATTATTGGCAAACTTGAAAAAAACGGTCTGGCTTACCACGCCGATGATGGCGATGTGAATTTCTCCGTCCGTGGCTTTGCCGGTTATGGCAAGCTTTCTGGCAAGTCCCTGGATGATCTGCGTGCAGGTGAACGTGTTGCTGTCACATCGTCCAAGCGTGATCCGATGGATTTTGTCCTCTGGAAATCCGCAAAAGAACACGAACCTGCCGATACACGCTGGGATTCACCCTATGGGTGGGGGCGTCCAGGCTGGCATATCGAGTGCTCCGCGATGAGTAAAGCCTTGCTCGGCTTGCCGTTGGATATCCATGGTGGTGGTCCTGACCTTAAATTCCCCCATCACGAAAACGAAATTGCCCAGACCGAAGGCGCCTTTGGCGGGACGCTCGCCAACAATTGGATGCATTGCGGCCCTTTGATGGTTGACGCAGAAAAAATGTCCAAATCGCTGGGTAATTTCCGCACGATTCGTCAGACCGTCGGTATGCCTAATCAACCAGTCGACTCGGCGACCTACGAGGTCAATCCGCGCGAAGCAGAAATGTTGCGCTTCTTTATTGTGCGCAATCAATACCGCAGTCCTCAGAATTATGCGCCGGATAATCTGGTGGATGCACAGGTTTCGCTCGATCGTCTTTATCAGACTTTGCAAAACGTCCCGCCGGTACTTGTTGCACAGCCAGACTGGTCCTCGCCCGAGGCGCAGGCTTTCCGTGAGGCCATGAATGATGATTTCAATAGCGCGGGAGCAGTTGCTGTGCTGTTCGAGCTCGCGACCCAGGCAAACCGAGCGCAGGATGCAGGCATCAGCGGTCAAATGAAAGCGCTGGCAAATGTGATTGGTTTGTTGCAACAAGATCCCGTCAATTATTTTCAAAGTCCGACGCGCTATACCCGCCGTGCGATTGATGAGGCAACGAGCGGACAAACCGCGTCGGGTTCGGTGTCATTAACAGAGCCTGAAATCGACAGCCTGATTCAGGCGCGTGCCGATGCCAAGAAAGCGAAAAACTTTGCCGGTGCTGACGAAATTCGTGCCAAACTGAAAGGCGCAGGGATCGAACTTGATGACAAGCCGGGTGGCTTGACACAATGGCGCCGTGCTTAAAGCGAGCGACATGAATAGTTCTGAATCCATTGCGACCAAGCCTGACTACTGGGAATCTGCGCTCACGCATCTCATGAAGCGTGACCGCATCATGAAAAAACTGATTCCCAAGCATCCTGATATCTGGTTAACCACACGCGGCAACCCTTTTATTACTTTGGCGCGCTCGATTGTTGGACAACAGATTTCTGTCAAAGCGGCGGAGTCTGTCTGGCAGCGGTTTTTACTGGAGTGTGGGAAACGTCCCACGCCTGCAACGGTACAAAAAGCAGGGGTTGATAATCTTCGCGCAGCGGGGTTATCGGCCCGTAAAGCCGAATACATCCTTGATTTATCTACACATTTCAGCGAAAAACGTGTCCATCCAGCGAAATGGGCCGCAATGGAAGACGAGGACGTGATCGCAGAATTAACTGCGATCCGCGGTATCGGTCGCTGGACAGCCGAAATGTTTCTGATTTTTAATTTGCAACGTCCGGATGTCCTACCCCTTGATGATGTGGGACTATTGAACGCAATCTCGTTACACTATTTCAGTGGTGAGCCCGTGTCCCGGTTTGAAGCGCGAGAGGTGTCTGCAGCATGGCAACCCTGGCGCACGGTGGCAACCTGGTATTTGTGGCGTAGTCTTGATCCTGTTCCGGTGGAATATTGATCTAGTCCGAGTCAACATACCTTAATGAACGAAGACGGAATTTGAAAGTTATGCGTAATATTTTTCTGGAATTTGAACAGCCCTTAGGCGAACTCGAAGGCAAGATCGAACAACTGCGCTACGTGCAGGCTGATTCGGCTGTCGATATCTCGGATGAGATCAGTCGTCTGCAGCAAAAAAGTCAAAGTCTGGCCAAAGATATTTACTCCAAGCTCACTCCCTGGCAAACCGCGCTTGTCGCGCGTCATCCCCAGCGTCCTTATACGCTCGATTATGTCCGTGAAATATTTACTGATTTTCATGAACTGCACGGTGACCGCATGTATGCGGACGACTTGTCTATCGTGGGTGGTATGGCCCGTTTTAATGGTACCCCTTGCATGGTGATCGGCCACCAGAAAGGTCGAGACACCAAAGAGCGTGCTGCACGTAATTTCGGTATGCCGCGTCCTGAGGGCTATCGTAAAGCAATGCGCCTGATGCGGTTGGCCGAAAAATTCAACATGCCTGTCTTTACTTTTGTGGACACCCCGGGTGCCTATCCTGGTATCGGTGCAGAAGAGCGTGGCCAGTCCGAGGCGATTGGTCATAACCTCTA
>CAIPID010000427.1 GCA_903865015.1 uncultured beta proteobacterium
AGTTGTAAGCCACTCATATTTTTCTTAAAGAAAAAAAGCGACGGGATTTAACTCCGACTCGTGATGTGGTCGTGCTAACCAGCCAAGGTCTACCGGGGTTTTATAAAGACGCCCCTCTCTGAGTCGGGCCCAAAAATGTCTAAGACCGGGGACGACGACTCTTGCCGCAGCAAAATCGATCTCGGGACGCGACATATTCAACACAATCATGTCAAAGCCACGGTCTGAGACAGATCTGACGCAATGGTCTACTGCCTGCTTTAAGTTTTCAATTTTTGGGGTCATGAACCGACGCGTGGAGACAGTGCCGTCAAAAAGACAGTAAGGATCCGTTTCTATGCTGTGATTTTTAATCCAATGATGAAAACTTGAATCTTGAAGAGTTTTGGTCGGCGTTAAGCTGTTTACTTCAAGACTAAGGATTTGATTGAGTTCAGATAGTGCGCGACTCACTGCAATTTGCGCATCGAAATGAGAACCAAGCCCGAAGTGAATCGATTTACCATCAGCTTTATTGTAGGCAACTGCGACAGCTACAGGTAATCCAAGATCATTCGTAATGTCCAAAACTGAGAGCTCAAGATTCCGGCGGTGGCAGTGATCTTGAACGCGACTGACAAAAGGATCATTTAACTCCGAAAGGTCGAATGCCGGGCGACGGACACGGTTGTACCACCATATGGCACAAGCGTCTCTCTCGATTAGTTCAAAAAAGCCCTGTACGATCGCCTCCTCTACGGTACTTCCTGATGCGCAACCATTAGAATCGCTGGAACAAAATTCATTGACATCTTCCAATGGGGTGGATGCATCGGTATAGTTGAAATAACATGCGCGCGTAGGTAGCCAGCGAACTGACCCATGCGATAGCGACCATGCGGGAGTCCATTCAATTGAGCGACTCTCATCAAAACGCTCACTTATGAAGTTAAACGAATCACAGGTTTTATTCCATTCGATGCGATTATCGTATTGAAGTTCGCTATAGTTCAGATAGGAATATGGATGAGGGGCCGCATCTTTAACTGCATCCCACGTCGCACGCATCCTCGCCTCATACCCGCCCGTAAATCCGCATAAATAACGTTCAATTGCCTCCGCAAGGCAGCTTGCCTTAGCTTGAATTTCACTTGCTCCTTTTCCGGCGGAGGCACTAGGTCGACCAAGGAGGCGATTTTGTCGCGGTCCAATTGCCACAGGACTGGTTTGTCGCGCCGTAAACACCGGCAAACCATTGGCAAGAGACTTGTCTTCCATCCCTGAAATAATGCCGGTATAGGTGCTCACATACTTACTGAGACTTTCCACAACTTGCTCCGCTGTGCGGGTTCGCCACCCACCATCGGGGTTGGCAAGCACGCTATCCGCGTTAAGGACCAAAGGTTTACTTCTTAACGCAACAAGGCGATCAGGATCCTCGGTGTTTACGCAGACTTCACAATGGGGCATGGCGCGCACCAGGTGGCGCGAGTGGACATGTTGATTGATGTCAAAGCTCAGTAAATGTGATTCCAGAGCTGAAGGTGTTGGAGCGCTAAGTGCGCGAGAAAGCTCTAGCGTCGCCAGGCCGACTGCGACATTCAGGCTTGCGAGGGTATATGCGCGAGCAGGACGAACGCTGCTCAAGTTCGGGTCAAGAAGATTATCTCCTGGTCGATGCTCTTGCATCTGTAAACACAGACATTTCCAACAGATGGTCCCTTGGGGTCGAAAGAGCGGTCCGATAAGCGGAGTATTGCCTCCCGCTTTAAATAGCAACCAAGACTGACCAGTTTGACGCATCTGCAGGTTGATAGCGTTTAAATTTGGTTGCAAATAGTCTTCCACAACGACAATAACAAGCTCAGCATCACTGAGCTCGACAAGTTTGAAACCATTATCGGTTAAAGAGGGCTTGAGCAGTGCACAGGCTTGATTAACTGCAGCATTTTGTGATGCGGGTTGAACGGCTACATTGGTTTTTGATAGCCTACGCTCAGTCTTACTGGGATCGAGTCCCATACCGACCCACAGTGCTTGGCGTGCGATGGGTGCAAGTGGGTCAAGATAGAGGATATATTCTTTAGCAAGCATATCCTGTAGAACGGAGGTCATTCGTTCTGCAGGAACGCGTCCATCGAATGCTTGAATGATCTCGCCAACAGTGTGTTTACCATCCAGATATGGCATGAGGGCGTGATACAACTTTCCACTTAGACGAAAACTTGTCTGTTCGGAAAGAAGTAAAAGCTGCAGTTCACTGGTAGTGTGGATGTTAAATTGTGGATTCAGGCCGATTATTCTTGAAGGTTCTATGACCATTGTTACGTTCCAATCACGGATTTGGGAGGTACGACTTAAATCAATGCCTAGTGCTTGATTGGCTAGCTTACTGCACTATTCGGTGCAAAGTTCAGTTCAACATTTGCGGTACTACTCAAGCCCCACGCACAAATAAATGGGCATGGGTAACCGGTTAGCAATGTCAAACAAAAAAACTAACAGAGAATCGGCATAATCGTTGGGATCGGAACAGTGAACTTACCAGCCTGCGCACCACCCGCAGCCAACTCTAGTGCATCATCAGACATAGTCATCGCAACAACTTCATCCAGTTCAACATTCATGGTAAATACCTCGCAAGAAATTTTGTTTAATTTAATGGTAGTCGGATAAGTAAAAAACCGACTTATGCATTTATAAGCGATTGATCAGCAGACTTCAATTGTTAAGATGTGAAGAATCCTGCCGCACGCAATTTACCAGCGTTATTGTTTGAGTGTTCGTTGAGCCTGATGAATTAACAGTCCGTCTCTCTAATTCAAAGAGACGGCAATTCGACGATCCGTTAGAGAAATGAACTGCTCTGCAGTTTTAGCAAGCGTCTTTACGAAAGTATGGCCTGCTTTGAGTGAGTCACAAAGGATAACAAGGTCTTCAATGTATTCGTGCACCATCTGATTTCGCAGTTTACGCATGACAAGCCAATCATCGGCTGATTCAAGCCAGCCTAGTTTCTCCGCACGATCTAGATTTTCAGTCGCAGCACCGCGAGTCTCTGCCATTGCATCAAGCAGGGCAGGTAAAAACTTGTCTGCCAAGGTATCTTGTAAACGTCCAAACCGACTCACAAAAGCATCCAGCCGTTCTGCAAGGAGCGCATCATCTGCAATACGCTTTAAATCACTCACAGACAGAACATTAGCAAAAAGTCGCTCGTCAGTCTCTTGCAAATAATTAGCCTCTTTTTTAACCACGCGGCAGAGAAACTGTAGCCGAAGCCTAAGCCCTTCATCCAATTTCATAAGAGGACTCCATTACGGACTGCAATTTCGTGGATAGGCTGAGTCTTTAAATTGGGGGCTTTTAGAATGACATCAACCTTGCGTCCATTCATCGCACGCGATATAAGACTGGCAACTCTGGCCCCCTTAAGTGCTGGTTCATCGACAATATTTGGCACTTCAACCATCAGATCAACATCGCCACCTTTGGCATGATCATCGACCCTGGAACCAAATAAAGTGACACGTACAGGATCTCCAAACACAACTTGCGCAGCGTTTCGGATCATCTCAATTTGCGAAGAAGTCAGCCTCATATCTGTATTGAATCACAATGGTTATTTTTTTGGCACACCAAACAGAATAAAAACAAAAAAGCCCAACCGTAAAGTTGGGCTAATTCATTGATATTCTTGGCTCCCCGACCTGGACTCGAACCAGGGACCTGCGGATTAACAGTCCGTCGCTCTACCGACTGAGCTATCAGGGAATTGTCGTTGAAAATCAAACAGTTAAATCAGTTTTTTCGAAAGATTTAATGTAGCGAATTCATCGATGAGCAAGACTATAGCATAAGTTGAACCAACAAGCTTGATCTTAAGGGTTCACATCCTTTAAAAACCGCTTGATCTCTTTATTCTGCAAAGCGTTTTCTGCTTCAGTGGCGCCTGCAGCAGAAAAGTGCCCCATCGGTAATTTGTCATTGATCGCGACATACTCCGCACCTGAAATCAGCTTGGCCGTATGCTGCGCATCAGACTCGGGATTGAGCAAGTCCCCTGTACCAGCAAGGATCAATGTTCTGGCACGAATGGATTTCAATGCCGCATCAGTATTGCCATTAAAGCCCTTGGTCTGACCCACATCATGCGCATCATAGGCACGCGACTGCCAGATCCAGTCATTGGCATCCATTCTTGTCCAGCCACCATCCTGCACCTTTTTCAGGGCTGCGATCGCAGAGGCAGGTGTTGACTCACCTTGATTCTGATAGGCAGGCGTGCGCACGATCACACCACTTAACCAGCCCGACCAGAGTTTCATCCCCTGCTCCACAGGCTTGGTGTATTTGCCGCCTGCGTATGCCGCATCCGACATGATGCTTTGACGCAGCATTTCCAATATGCCTGTGGTCCATGCGGGTGTTTTTGCAAGCGGGACAATCGGAACAATCGAAGTCACCATCTCCGGATAGCTCACTGCCCATTGCAAGGCCTGCATGCCCCCCATCGATGCCCCGACAACAGACACCAGCTTTTTAATGCCAAACAATTCATGCACGAGTTTGTACTGTGAATTCACCATGTCGCGCATATTGAATTCAGGGAAACTCACATTTGGCTGCTGCTTACTGTTAGAGGGTGAAGTGGTGAGCCCGTTTGCGATCGCATCGGTACAAATAATGAAATACTTATCGGTATCGAGTGCTTTGCCTGGACCAATCAAATAGTCAATCCGATGGTGATTGCCACCAATCGCAGTCACCATCAGAATAGCGTTGCTCTTGTCAGCATTGAGCTTGCCATGCGTGACATATGACAAGTTGAAATCACGGATGAACAAGCCGTTTTCGAGCTGCAAATCGCCCTCTGCATAAGTTTGATGGGCAGGTTGTGTGGGAGTGTGCGCATAAACGTTGTGGGCCAGGCTCAGCGAAGTCATTGCGATCATTGAAGTCGTGATTACTTTATAAATACCCATGATGCATGATCTCCAGTTCTATTTTATTTTTTAGAAAGTTTTGAGTATGAGAAAAATTATGTGTGATGAGGTGTTTTAAATCAAAACTGCTTTTACGTTAGAGTCGCTTTTTGGTTTCTTGCAGAGCTTGCTCCATGGTCATGAACTCAGCCCCCTCTTTAATCAAATTATCTATAAAGCCTTCGAAAGCC
>CAIPID010000428.1 GCA_903865015.1 uncultured beta proteobacterium
ACTCAATCAATGCTAAATCGCAACCTGCAGGTCCCATCAAGGATACGCCAACAGGTAGACCTTGCGCATTTTTATATGGAATGCTGACCTGGCATACGCCACTGATTCCACCGATGCACGTGAGATGCATGGTGCGCGTGCGCATGGCATCCACTTCCGAGCCGGTTGCATTGACAACTGGCGCAAGTCCCGCAGCCGAAGGCATGATGACAATCGCATCGGTGCCGATCAGTGCTTGGACTTGTTGTTTGATCCGTGCGGTATTGCGTTTGGCGTTTTTTGCTTCTTCTGCTGTGAGTTTTTTTGCAGCATCCCAACGTCCTGTAATGGGTGCAGAAAAGCTTGGATTGTGCGTGGTAATCCAGTCTCCATGTAATTCCCATGCCTCGGCTGCGCCGTGCGCCACATAGGCAAGCCGCCATTGCTCGAGGGTTTCATCAGCTTGCGTAAACGAAATTTCCTCGGCAGATGAACCAATTAATTTGACTGCCTTGTTGAGTACATCTGTGAGTGCGACTTGAAAGTCATCACTTGCGAGCGCCCAGACCGCAGAGGGTTTAAGCACGCGACGCGCTTTAAAGTCCGACGCGGGCAGCAGCTCTTTTGCAACGCGTAAAAATGTATCCGCGTCGTGAGCAAACCAGTTCATCGTATCGAACGACGTATGCAAAGGGACGACGTTTTCAGCAGAAACTAAACCATGTGTGGTTCTCAATCCCCAGATCCCACAATAACTGGCAGGTACACGCGTCGATCCACCCGTATCCGTTGCTAAAGCGAAGTCAACTAATTTTGCAGCAACCGCTGCAGCCGAGCCACTGGACGAGCCGCCCGTGACGCGTCCAGGTGCATTGACGTTCACTGGCGTGCCGTAATGTATGTTGTCACCGTTCAGGCTGTAGGCGAGCTCGTCGGTAATGACTTTGCCCGCAACACTTGCGCCCGCCGCGCGGAGTTGTTCAACAAGCGGACTGGTGACGTTGGGGATTTCGTGGGTCGCGAGCCAGGTTGGATTGCCAGCGCTCGTCGCAACGCCGGCAATATGGAAAAGATCTTTCACCGCAAAAGTCAGGCCAGACAAGGAGCCTTCGGCTGTAGCAGGTAATGAAAAATGTCCGTGTGGGACCCAGGCGCCTACGGTGTCTTTAATATCGAGAGGATTCATTGATGTTTTTGTTTTAAGTAGAGAGTGTGATGTGGATGTGAGTATATTGAAAAATATGTATATTTAATTCTCTGCATTTTAAATTCCCTGCAGGGATCCTTGGTGATCAAGCATTTGCATATGCTTACAAATATCACCAGGGGTAGTGAACCAGATTTCGCCACGATCACGATATGCGCAAATATGCTGGAGCGCGCGACGGATATGTTTGAGTCGGTAGGGCTGACCGATCAGATAGGGGTGCAATGCGATGCCCATTACAAGTGGTTGGTCCCTGGACTGCATCAGCATTTCATCAAACTGATCGATAATCATATTCGCAAACGGCTCGGTGTCCATTTGACGACCAATCAACATCGGAATGTCATTTAATTCCTGAGGGTAGGGGATGGACCATAATGGCTGTCCGCTTCGGGTTTGCATGCGAGTGGGTTGATCGTCATGGCACCAATTCAACGTGTAGTCGTAACCATTTTCTTTCAGTAGATCCGGTGTCAGTGTGCTCTCGGAAATCCAGGGCGACAACCAGCCTTTAGGTGCTTGACCACTTTGTGTTGCTATGCGCTGCGCACAACCTGCAATGAGATCTTTTTCGTTTTGTTCATCAAACTGTCCCTGGCGCTCAGCATTCGTATGTCCGTGCCCCACGATTTCGTCACCGCGTTTGACGATGGCTTCGATCAGCTCCGGGCAGTGATCATAGAGCGAGGTGTTGATCAAGGCACTGGCAGGTAATTTAAGCGCATCAAACATTTGCAAGCAGCGCCAGGCGCCCACACGGTTACCGTATTCACGCCAACTGTAATTCAGCACGTCTGGTACCGGGCAAGCGGGTCCAAGATTCGCGCCCAGCCCTTCGCCAAATTCAAAGTGCTCAATATTAAATCCGATATACACAGCAAGTTTTGTTTGATTTGGCCATTGGTAGTCGGGACGATTGAGGATGGATGTGTATTTAAACCGTCCGTGGTCTTTTAATTTGCGTGTTGCACTGTCTGTCGTCATCGCGAACAATCCTTTCATTTTTAATAGAGCATGCATAGATACTTGATTCAATTAAATTCCTATCATTTTAAAAGCAAGAATCAAGCCAACTTCCTAATGCTTCATACGCATACGCTGGATATGCATCCAAAATTAAATTATTTTTAATGATCCTGCATCAAACACATAATCTCGATAATTTAGATAATATTCCACAGGCGTTATATCCACAGGCGTTATATCTAAAGGCTGTGATCAATATGGTTAACCGACTACTAATTGGTATTAGTGTATGTCTCATGCACCCGGATCCCTCCCGAAAATCAGCTCCGTCAAAGACTTTGCAATTTATTGAGCAATCGACCGCGCATTGGGTGATGTCTGGCGCAGCGATACCCGTGCTTATTCCATCGCCTTTCGGCGACACGGCACGCGGTGAAATTACCTGTGCCGACTA
>CAIPID010000429.1 GCA_903865015.1 uncultured beta proteobacterium
AGATCGACAGCTTCAGGTGACAGAGGTACTTCGTGGGCAACCCCCATTTTCATGCGTTCTGCTGGAATCGTCCACTTTGCACCATCAAGGTCAACCTCTGACCATGTAGCGCCGCGCACCTCACCAGAACGCGCCGCTGTCAGAATCGCGAACTCAACAGCGCGGGCGGATATTCCATCCTGCTTACGCAATTCAACTATGAACGCACCTATAGCGCTATGTGAAAGCGCGGGGTGATGCTCGACCTTTGCGACATCCCCCGGCTTGGGCAGTAACTTGTCCAAATGACCACGCCATCGCGCTGGATTCTCACCAATTCGGTATCCCTTCACCCTTGCCCAATCCAAAACGGACTCAATTCGCCCCCGCAATCTGGTTGCTGTCTCGGTTTTGGTCGTCCAGATTGGTTCTAACACCTTCATTACAAGCGCGGTGTCAATCTCAACTACAGGCAAGTGACCAATAATCGCGCTGGCATGTTGTTCAATGGTGTTTGTCCACTGGTCTGCGTGCTTGTCACTTTTCCATCCATGCCGTTTGACCGCTATGAAGGCCGTTGCACACTGAATAAAAGTAAGCGCACGCGACCTTTCCAGAGCGTCAGCCAGCACGCCCGCCTTGCGCACATCTATGGGGTTCTTACCATCCAGTAGCAACGACCGGCAGTCTTTAGCCTTTTGGCGGGCTTCAGGAAGAGCCACGGTATGCAATGCACCCAACCCCATTTCATTCCGTTTGCCGTTTTGATCAAATCGGAATATCCAGCTTTTCGCGCCCGACGCTGCGACCTGCAACCAAAGATTACCGCCGTCACTGTGGTAACCGGGGGCGGCATTTTTAATAGCCAAAGCTGTCAACTTGTTTATAGTCCGAGCCATACCGTACCCCCCTATCTACCCACCTTTGATGTATAGATTTTACAGCACATCGCCGGAACATGTCGGAACAAATATCCTTCAAGAGCCTTGTAAATAAAGGGTTTAATAAATCTGCTTGGAACTGTTTGGAATCTACGCTGGCGGACGTCCGCTCCGCCAAGCACTAAACGATAAAGCGCCCAACGAGGCGCTTTTTTGTTTTTCATCAGCCGTCCGTAGAATTGAGTCCACGCACCTCATTAGCACCAAAATAGTGCAATAAACGCTATATTGGTGCATATAACATTAAATTCTATTTTTCTTCTGCATTTCTAGTCTAAGATCCCTTGATTCTAAATTGGCACGGTTTTTGCTTCTGTTTGATTTACAAATTAATCGACAAATTCAACGTATAAAGGGCCCGATATGAAATCGCTACGCAAAACCGTACTTTCAGTGTCAATACTCGCCGCAATGTCTGGCGCCTTATTAACGCAATCTGCCCATGCTGCTGAAGAAGCACCTGCCGCCGCCGCCCCTGCGGCCGTAGAGCCAGGCCCCGTTACAGCCAACGTAACGCTGACAAACGATTATCGTTATCGCGGCATTTCGCAATCAAACTTTCAGCCTGCTATTCAAGGTGGTTTTGATTACGCGCACGAAAGTGGTTTTTATATCGGCAACTGGAACTCCTCGATTAGCTGGATTTCAGACACGGCCTCGACTTTAAAGCAAAGCGTCTCAGCCCCCATCGAGATGGACTTTTATGCTGGTTACAAACACGAATGGTCTAAAGGTTTCGCTGCTGACATAGGTGTCTTACAGTACTACTACCCCACCTCGGGTTCGTCAGGTTTCATCCAGAACCCCAACACAACAGAACTCTATGTCGCGCAAAACTTCACCTTTGATGCCGTGACAGGATTTTTGAAATTTTCCTACGCCGTTACACCGATTTTCGGCACACCAAACAGCTCAGGTTCAAACTACACCGACTTGACCGTTAATTACGACACGGGTGTCTGGGGCTTGTCACTGAATGCGCATGCTGGTTACCAGTATGTAGCAGGCAATTTAATGGACTCAAGTGCTTCAAATAGCTCACTGTACTCATACACAGACTGGAAACTCGGCGTCACAAAAGATTTTGGCAGCGGCCTATCCGCTAACATGTCCTATGTCGGCACCAACGCCAAGAATTACGCCTACGTCAACCCAAACGGCTCCAATCTTGGCCGTGGCGGATTCCTGATTTCAGCGACCAAAACTTTTTAATTTCCAATCCGGGAGAAACGCGTGAAACTTATCACCGCCATTATCAAGCACTTCAAGCTTGACGAAGTTCGTGCAGCGCTTTCAGAAATCGGCGTGTCTGGCATTACCGTGACCGAGGTTAAAGGTTTTGGTCGCCAAAAAGGTCACACCGAACTCTATCGCGGTGCTGAATACGTTGTAGATTTTCTGCCAAAGCTGAAAATTGAAACCGCTGTCAGCAACGAAATTCTTGACCAAGCAATCGAAGCGATTCAAAAAGCAGCTCACACCGGCAAAATTGGTGACGGCAAGATTTTTGTCACGCAACTCGAACACGTAATCCGCATTCGTACCGGTGATACCGGCACGGCAGCCCTTTAAGGAAAGGTAATCATGTTGACTCTTATGAAACGCCTCATTGCGGGTTGCGCAATGGCACTCGCTGTCGGTGGCGCAAGCTTATCGATTTCCGCCCCTGCTTTCGCAGCCGATGACGCTAAAGCAGCAGTTTCAGCTCCTGCTGCAACACCCGCAGCCGCTGAGGCTCCTGCAGCAGCTCCTGCTGCCATCGTCCCCAACAAAGCCGATACCGTCTGGATGCTCCTCTCGACTGCATTAGTCCTGCTGATGACCTTGCCTGGTCTGTCACTGTTTTATGGTGGCCTGACACGTAGCAAAAACATCTTGTCCATCATGATGCAATGTCTGGTGATTTTCTCAGTCATTACCGTCCTGTGGGCAGTCTACGGTTACAGCCTCGCCTTTACGGAGGGCAGCGCATTCATCGGGAAATTCGACAGGTTATTCCTGGCCGGCATCACACCCGATTCAGTGGCTGCCACTTTCAGTAAAGGTGTTGCGATTCCTGAATTTGCATTTATGGCCTTCCAGGCCGTGTTTGCAACGATCACTTGCTGCCTGATTATCGGCGCATTTGCAGAACGTGCAAAATTTTCAGCGATCCTGTGCTTCATGGTTCTCTGGTTCACATTCAGCTATCTGCCTATTGCGCACATGGTCTGGTTCTGGCCCGGTCCAGATGACATCAAAGACGCAGCATCACTCGATGCAATGAATGCCAAAGCAGGTTGGCTGTTCCAGAAAGGCGTGTTGGACTTTGCAGGCGGTACCGTTGTACATATCAACGCTGCTGTGGCTGGTCTGATTGGTTCGTTCGTGATTGGCAAGCGTATCGGTTACGGCAAAGAATCCATGAAGCCACACAACATGGTATTTGTCATGGTTGGCGCAGCATTGCTGTGGTTTGGCTGGTTTGGTTTCAACGCTGGCTCAGCACTCGAGGCAAATGGCACCGCAGCACTGGCTTTCATCAACACATACCTGGCTACTGCAGCTGCGGTCTTGGGTTGGGTCTTTGCTGAATGGCTAACACGCGGCAAGCCATCTTTGTTAGGCGGTGCGTCAGGTTGCGTTGCAGGTCTGGTTGCTATTACACCGGCAGCAGGTTTTGTCGGCCCAATGGGTGCACTCGCAATCGGTGTATGCGCGGGTGTGATCTGCCTCTGGGGTGTGACAGGTCTGAAAAAGATGCTTGGTTCAGACGACTCACTTGATGTGTTCGGTATTCATGGCGTAGGTGGTATCTTGGGTGCGATCCTGACCGGTGTGTTTGCTGCACCCTCACTGGGCGGCACAGGCGTGTTTGACTACGTGACCGACAAAGTCGCACCTGACTACTCAATCGCCAGCCAGCTCTGGATTCAGGCTCAAGGCGTGATC
>CAIPID010000430.1 GCA_903865015.1 uncultured beta proteobacterium
ATGCAGATATTGTATTGATTACTTATAAATATTTGCTTAACCAGAGTATGAGAAGATCAATGGATATTTAATTGAAAAATGCTATTATTATAATTGATGAAGCTCATAATATTATGTAAGAAGCCGAAGGAATAAATGAATATGAAATCAAAAATTCAACCAACTTCCATGCGTCCGGTGATATTGATCGGCCTATTTGGTTTGATATATGCCATCCTGACAGCCTTCGTACAAAATACTTACTACCAACTCATCATGGCTGTTGTCCCTATCTGGGCGGTGATGGGATTGTCTTGGAATATTTTGAGCGGCTATAGCGGATATGTTTCATTTGGACATGCCGCATTTTTTGGTTTGGGTGCCTATTTTGTTGCGCTGGCACAAATCAAACTCGGTCTGACACCATGGATCAGTATTCCGATTGCCGGACTCATTGGTGGTCTGGCTGGGTTGCTGGTTGGTGTTCCAACCTTCAGGTTGCGCGGGCATTATTTCGCACTCGCGATGCTAGCTTATCCTTTGGCTTTTTTGTATTTCTTTGAGTGGCTCGGCTATCAGGAGTTAGCCTTGCCCATGATGCGTGATGAGCCATTGAAATATATGCAGTTTGAGGACACTCGCGTCTATGCCTACATCGCTTTAGCTTTAATGCTTGCTGCCATGCTGCTATCAAATCATATCGAGCGTTCCCGATTTGGTTTGTCTCTGATGGCGATTAAGCAAGACGAAGCGGCGGCCGAAGCTGCAGGGATCAATACCCTTGCCTGGAAATTAAAGGCCATCACACTTAGCGGAATGCTTGCAGGTGCGATTGGTGGTTTGTATGCGGTTGTGTTGCTGATCGTCACACCTCCGGCAGTATTCGGGATGCTGGTCTCAGCGCAGGCATTAATTCTTGCGATGTTTGGTGGTGTTGCCACCTTGTGGGGGCCAGTGATTGGTGCGGTCGCACTTGTCCCGCTGAGCGAGTTTTTGCACGCCAGGCTGGGAGATGTCATTCCTGGTATTCAGGGTGTTGTGTATGGGCTCGCGATTGTGATTGTGATTTTGCTCGCGCCTGAAGGGGTGTTCTGGAAAGTTAAGGACATGCTGCGCTGGCGTGAAAAAAAGTCCTCTCAATCCTCGGTGCAGGAAGTGTCCGTTGCTCAAACACCGCAAAGCCCTGCCAGCTATACGCAAATCTTGCGTCAGGATCGACCTGCAATTTCTGATGTTGTGGTCCTGGAGGCGCGCGATGTATCCAAGGCATTTGGTGGGTTAAAAGCCGTTCAGCACGTCAGCCTAAAAGTCATGCAAGGCGAGGTGCTCGGGATTATCGGTCCTAATGGTGCGGGTAAGACAACATTTTTCAATCTTCTGAATGGCTTTATCCGACCAGACAGTGGAGAAATTACACTCAATCAGCAGAATATTGTTGGCAAGCTTCCTTTTCAAAACTGTATCGCAGGTGTCGGTCGTACGTTTCAGGTGGTTCGTCCTTTCAGACGTATGTCGATTGCCCAAAATGTGATTGTTGGCGCATACGTCAACGCTAAAACGGATGCACTTGCAGAACAGGCTGCGATTCAAGCAATGGAGCAAGTCGGACTACTCGATCAGGCTGATCGGCTGGCTGGAGAGCTATCGAATAAGGATCTGAGACTGCTTGAGCTGGCGCGCGCACTTGCAGGTAAACCACAGATCTTATTGCTCGATGAGACTCTGGCTGGACTTGGAGCAAGCGAGGTAGAGGAGATGATTGCAGTTATACGCAAGCTGGCCTCCCAAGGTATGACTATTGCGATTATCGAACACACCATGCAGGCGATGGTCCGATTGGTTGATCGCTTTGTAGTGCTTGATCACGGAGCAGTGCTCGCTGAGGGATCGCCAGATAGCATTACAAAAAACCATGCAGTGATTGATGCCTATCTTGGTAAAAAATGGAGGGCATCGAATGCTTAAGATCACAGGCCTGAGCTCAGGGTATGGTGGACTTGCTGTCCTGAAAGACGTCTCTATCCATATCCGAGCAGGAGAGTTTGCAGCCATCGTAGGTCCGAATGGCGCAGGTAAAACGACATTATTCAAAACCATATCCGGCACAGTCCCGGCAATGCAAGGCAGTATTGAATTTCAAGGTAAGGATCTTTTGTCGATCAAGCCTTCCGCTCGCGCGCATTTAGGTATTGCACACATTCCAGAGGGGCGTCAGGTATTTCCTTCCTTATCTATTTTGGAAAACCTTGAGATGGGTGCTTATACAAAAGCGGGGCAGGCATCATGGAAAGAAAATATTGAAAAAATATTTACCTGGTTTCCTGTGCTTGCAGAAAGACAGAAATCCATGGCGGGCGCCTTATCAGGTGGACAACAGCAAATGCTGGCCATTGCACGCGGTATTGCTTCAGCGCCCAAATTACTGATGTTTGACGAACCTTCAATGGGTTTGTCTCCGGCGATCGCGGACGAGATTTTTGAAAGGATTATCACCATACACCGTGAGATGGGGTTGACTGTCTTACTGGTTGAGCAGCGCGTCGCAGAGGCATTGCATTACGCAGACCGAGGCTATGTGCTGGAATCGGGTCGCGTAGTGCTGGAGGGAAGTCCGGACGAATTAAAGAGCAATGATCGGGTACGTAAAGCGTATCTGGGGATGTAAATTTAGTAGGGTATATAAAAAATATTTATCACAACAGGAGACAATCATGATTCAAAGAAAATCAGATGGATTTGTAAAAAAGTTACTGAGTGCGGGCGTAATCGCTGCGTCGATGGTTGCCTCAGGTGCCGTACTGGCACAGGCGAAAGATGTTGAGGTGGGGTTGATCGCACCGATGTCAGGTCCCTGGGCACGCCAAGGCGAAGTCATGAAAATTGCTGCTGATTTAGCGATCTCGGAAATCAACGCACAAGGCGGAATTAAGGCGCTCGGTGGCGCTAAGCTCAAGCTCGCTGTATTTGACGCCGGTGATAGCGTTGAAAAGGCTAAAAATGCTGCACAACGGATGGTTGCTGACGGTCCTAACCTGGTCGGTGCAACCGGCGCATACCTCAGCTCCTTTACTTTGGCTGTGACTGAAGTCACCGAACGTGCAAAGTTGCCTGTTTTGACTTTTTCATATGCGGACTCGATCACATCTCGTGGTTTTAAATATGTATTCCAGACCTCCGCAACGGGTGATGCGCAGGCAGCTGGCTCTCTGCCAGCTTTAATCGCGCTTGCTGAAAAAACAACTGGAAAAAAGCCTAAGACCATTGGTATCGTGATGGACAACACGGCGGCTTCGGTTGCTTTCGTCAAGCCTATTAAGGACACGCAATTAGCTAAACTTGGGCTGGAGTTAGTTGTCGACGAAGTATTTACCCCGCCTCTTGCTAACGCAACGCCCTTAATCCAGCGCGTGCGCTCCAAGCGTCCAGATATTCTTTTACTTCTGCCAACGGCCATTCCAGATGCAAAACTGCTTCTCGAAAAGATGAATGAGTTCGGAATTGGTAAAGGTAAGATCCCAACCATTTCGAATGGCGCAGCTATTCTTGATCCTGATCTGCGTGCAAACATGAACGTGGAACAACTCGAGGGCGTTATGTCGGTTGTGGCTAACTGGACCACCAGTGCCCAGAAACCCATGATTGAGGAGTTCAAAAAGAAAAGTGGCCAACCCTGGGCGACTCAGCACTTTGTGACAACCTATGGCGACATGTATATTTTCAAAGCAGCACTTGAGGCCGCTGGTAAGGCTGATCGCCAAGCCGTTACAGAAGCACTACGCAAAATGGATATTAGTGATGGTCCTGCAAACTATTTTCCTGGTGGAAAGCTGAAGTTCGATGATGTCGGTCGCCGTGAAGGCGCTAGTTTGTTGATCGTTCAATGGCAAAACGGTGTGCCAGTTACAGTTTTTCCTGCGAAAGAGTCTTTGGCTGCCCCTATTTGGCCTAAAAACTAAAAGCCAGATTTCTGGTTGAGTACGAAAGATCAGGTGCCCGTTCTGTTCGGGCTTCCTGTTTAAAGATTCATTGTTTTTAATATGGAGTTTTTAATGAATGATGATTTGTTTGATACAGGCTTGCAGATTCGCAAGGAGGTGCTTGGCGCTGAGTTCGTAAACAAGTCACTGGCTGCTGCCGATGATTTCAATATGCCGATGCAGCGGCTGACAACAGAGTATTGCTGGGGGGCAGTATGGGGGCGCGATGGTTTACCCCGCGCGACACGCAGTATGCTGAATCTCGCGATGCTCAGTATTTTGAATCGCCCTCACGAATTCAAAATGCATCTTAAAGGTGCGTTGAATAATGGTGTCACCAAGGATCAGGTTCGGGAGGTGTTGATGCAGGTTGCGATTTACGGAGGTATTCCCTCTGGTGTCGATGCCTTCCGTCTTGCGAAAGAGGTTTTCACTGAATTGGAACAAGCCAAGAAGTGATCAAGCAGACTGTTTTAAGTCGTCACTTTAGACACTGAAATTAAGTGATTATGTAAGGACTGAGTTCTTGGTATAAGAAACTCAGTCCAACTTATTTGTTTCTTAGAGCTGATTCAGTTTTGCCAGCGTGATTTTTGCCTGCGCTTTCAAACTAGTCAGTGCTTCAGCATCCATTTTCTCTAAATTCCGATAGACCATCCCGAGTCTGAAATTACTCGATAATTTTTCTTTATTACGCTCAAAGAAATCCCAGTACAGCGCATTAAAAGGGCAGGCCTTTTCGCCTTCGCGTAGTTTTTTGTTGTAATGACAGCCTTTGCAGTAGTCACTCATTCGGTCAATATAGGCGGCACTCGATACGTAGGGTTTGGTTGCGAGCAAACCCCCATCTGCATATTGACTCATACCAACGGTATTCGGTAACTCGACCCACTCAAACGCGTCGATATAAATGCCGAGATACCAGCGATGCAGCGCAGCTGGATCCAGCCCTGCCAGCAGGGAAAAGTTACCAATGATCATGAGGCGCTGAATATGATGCGCATAGGCA
>CAIPID010000431.1 GCA_903865015.1 uncultured beta proteobacterium
AGTACGCTAACCGGTGCAATCAGTTCAGTACGGATCATGATCGAATCTCTTGTTTACTAAAGGGATGACGGTGAATATGTTGAAGGCTCTGATAAAGACCTCACTACTCATCAAACCATGCAAAAACCACCATTCACACTCAGTACCTGACCGGTAATCCAGCCAGCTGCATCCGAAGCCAAAAATGCAACGGTAGGCGCAACATCAGTCGGTGCTCCGATACGGCGCAAAGGATATTGCTTAACAATTTTTTCTCGATTGGCCGCAAGAAACTCAGCATTGGAGTGCGAAGTTTCGATCAAACCCAGTGAAATTGCATTCGCCGTGACATTGTTACGACCGAGCTCTTTTGCTAGTGATTTCATCAGAGCAATTCCACCTGCACGCGCCGCAGCGGCAATCGCAATACCGTTTTCACCGACCCGCGAAGAATCACCAGCGAGCGTGATCATACGACCACCATTTTGTTTAACCATATAAGGCGCTACCGCATGGCAGGTATGGATCGTGCCATACAAATCCACATCGATCTGTTTTGCCCATTGCTCTGGTGTGGAGTTCACAAACCGTTCACTAATCACAACACCTGCATTATTCACAAGAATATCAATCCGCCTAAAATCCTGAACGATGGCATCGACCATGGTTTTGACTTCAGCATAATTTCCGACATTCGCACGATAGGCCTTTGCCTGACCACCGGCCTTTTCGATATCTGCCACAACGGCCTGCGCCTCTGTCGCAGAGCTGTTGTAATTCACTGCGACCGTAGCCCCTGCTGCAGCTAGTGTCATCGCAATTTCGCGTCCCACATCGCGTCCACCACCGGTGACCAGCGCAACTTTACCTTTCAATCCGAGATCCATTTCATGCTCCTTGATTATTAAATTTATTTTGTTTGATTAACTGAAACAAACGTTCAGGGGTTACAGGTAATTCTTTAATTTCAATTCCAAGCGGCAGTAATGCGTCAGAGATCGCGTTCGCAATCGCTGCAGGTGCGCCAATTGTGCCGCCCTCTCCCATTCCCCTGAATCCTCCTATCGTTGCGGGAAGAACTGATTCAATATGCAAAATCATCATGTCGGGTATCTCAGGGGCGGTCGGAGCGACGTAATCCACCAGACTCGCCGAGAGAATCTGACCTTGTGCGTCATAGACGACTTCCTCATACAGCGCAGCACCAATGCCCTGCGCCACAGCGCCTTGCACTTGACCATCGACAATCAAGGGGTTGATCATCTTGCCGCAATCTTCAGCAACAAGATACGATTTAACATGAACCATAAAGGTAGCCGGATCAATTTCAACGACAGCAATATGCGTGGCCGAGCTGGTAGTTCCCCATACAGGATCGTAGGACTGTGTTTCCTCAAGCACCTCTGCTACATCGGCTGGTATACGCCCCATTTGGGAATAGACCGTGTCGGCTACCGCAGCAATGGTCGTATGTTTACCGTTATCGCTTGCTGTAATCACGCCATCATTGATTTTTATGTAGGGAGGGTGGCTATCAAGCAGATATGCCGCGAGTTTGATAAGCTTTTCACGTAAGGCGTGCGCCGCACGCGTACCTGCTCCGCCAGCGAGCACAGCACTTCGACTGGCATACGTACCGGTGCTGTGTGACACCGCATCCGTATCACCATGCACGACTATCACGTCCTGCATGCGACAACCAAGTTCATCGGCTACGATTTGTGCCAGCGTCGTTTCAAGACCCTGACCATGTGAAGCAATTCCAAATAAAGCCGTGACTGAACCACTCGGATCTATTTTGATTGTTGCAATTTCAGTGCCAGTATTGATTGGCATACCTGGCGAGGCTGAAATACGTGATCCGATCCCGGATAGTTCGGCATACGTCGAGATACCGATACCCATCCAGCGACCGGCCGCTCGCTCAACCACCTGTTTCGCACGTAACGCCTCATAGCCAATTTTTTCACAGCCTTGCTCCAGTGCCTCGATAAACCCCGCACGATCCCAGACGATACCGGGCGCTGTTTTATAGGGAAATTCTTCTGGTTTGATCAGGTTATGCAGTCGAATATCGCGAGGATCCATTGCGATTTTATGAGCTGCCATATCGATCAACCGCTCCATCACAAAAGTCGAGGTCGGACGCCCAACCCCGCGATAAGGACCTGTAGGAGCTTTACAGGTCGCCACCCCTCTTACCTTGCCATGATAAACAGGCACGCGATAAGGACCAGGCATAAAGCTGATGACCTGAACAGGCTCAAGTCCTGCTGTCCATGGATAGATCGAATAGGCGCCAACATCACCCACAACATCCGCGCGCAATCCGAGAATAGTACCGTCACGATCAATCGCAAGTTCGGCATCGATCGATTCGTCAAATGCCTGGCTCGTGGTGGATAAATCCTCAAGACGATCGCTCGTCCATTTAACGGGTCGACCCAAATGCTTGGCCACTGCACAAACAAAAATCTCCTCTGGATATAAGGATCCTTTCCCGCCAAAGCTGCCGCCTACATCTGGCGCGATCACGCGAATTCGATTACCCGGAATACTGAGGATCTGCACCAAGGCATCACGCACAATCCCAGGACTTCCTGTGGACGAGTACAGCGTCAGATAACGCTTACCCTGATCGTACTGTGCAAGATAGCTACGGTTTTCAATTGCGAGTGGTGTTTTACGGTGCATGCGGAAACGCGCACTGACTTTTAGTGGTGCCTCGGCCATGATCGCATCGATGTCGCCCCTTCTGAACTCACGTTCAATGAGGATATTGGTACCCGCGTCAGCATGCAGCAATGGTGATTCTGGTTCAGCAGCTGCGTAGGGATCAACAATATTGTCCAGCGGCTCATAATCAATCTGGATCATCTCCAACGCGTCTTCAGCGAGGTAGCGATTCTGTGCGATCACCGCAACCACAGCTTCACCCACAAACCGCACCTTACCTCGCGCGAGAGGATAAATAGCGGTTGAGTGGTAATTTGCCATTTTTGAAATGGCATGGATTGGCTTTACAAATGCATCAAGATCTTGCGCGGTATAGACCGCGACCACACCTGGCATCGTCAGTGCTTGGCTCGCATCAATGTGTCGGATGTTTGCGTGAGGGACGTCGCTACGCCTAAATGCCACATGCAGCAGACCTGCGACCTGCTTGTCATCCACAAATGATCCAAAGCCCGTCAAGAGCCTTGGATCTTCGCTGCGCTTAACCCTTGAGCCAACCAGTTTTTTTGAGTCGCTCATTAGTCGTAACACTCCACGCCTGTGCGCAAAGTCTGATACTGGGCATCATCATGACCAAACAAGACTTTAGCTCCTCCGCTCTCAATCTTGCGTATTTCCGCCATAGACTGACTGGCCAACTCCGCATTCCACATATTGCGTGGAATTTGATCTTTCACCAGATTGGCCTCTAAAGCGACTGAATCGGAAGCCAGAAAAAAGTCACCACTTCGATCCAGTGATACGAGTGCGCCTGTCATGCCCGGCGTATGTCCTGGCACAGGAATTAAGACAATACGGCCATCATTAAATAAATCTTTGTCAGCATTGATCGTCTCGGTTGGCATGGGCTGTTTCCAGTCTATAGCCAGAAAACCCATTTTTTCAGAGTCGATTTGTTGAGCCGCTTCTAACTCTTTTGCATGACAAATGAAGGTCGCTTTTTTGAAAAATGCATTGCAACCGCAATGATCTGAATGCAAATGTGAATTCACCACTACATCAATATCATCCGGTCTCATATTCAATAATTTGAGCTGATCAATGACATTGTCCTGAGGACCCGAAATCGGCGTCATGAATTTCGCCATCCCTCCCCAGCGCTCCTCTGCATCAGTCGCCGTCGAGGGGTGACAGCCCGTATCGAACAACACATTACCCTGAGGGTGTTTGAGCAAGTAGCAAGAAACGGGGATTTCAAATAATTCCTGGCGATCGGCTTCAGGGACGTAGACACTCTTTCTCATTTTGAGACGCCCACCCGAGAGAATGTGCATTTTCATACTGTTCGCTCCGCTGACTGTTCAGGTGTATTGGTATCTCTGCGATCACGCTCGACTCGCACAGCTTCGACGATATGGGTATATCCAGTACAACGACATAAGTTTCCAGACAATCCATCGCGGATCTGAGCGTCATTTTGAAGAGGGTATTTCTGTAACATATCCTGACAAGTCATCAGCATGCCAGGCGTACAAAATCCGCACTGCAAGGCATGACATGCGTGAAACGCCTCCTGAAGTGGATTCATTTTTTCAACTGACCCCAGGCCTTCCACCGTCTGAATTTCACAGCCATCAGCTTGCACCGCGAACATCAGACATGCGCGAATACTATCGCCATTGAGCATAATTGTGCATGCACCACAGACTCCGTGTTCACAACCGACATGCGTACCCGTCAGCATCAGCGTATGACGTAAAAAATCTGACAACAACATACGCGGCTCCACTTCATGGGTATGACTGATGTCATTGACCGTCACATGAATCTGAATCCGATCACTCATTGATTTCTCCTGTTGCCCGCAGCCAAGCTGTCTTGACTGCACGGCGAACCAAGACCTCTGTCAGATGTAAACGATATTCAGCGGAAGCATGCAAGTCCGTAGAGGGTTCGATCGCTTGCAGGACCGCATCGACAACCTCATCGAGGGTGGCCTGATCGCAGCTCTGGTTATATAAAATAGTTTCAGCATCACTGATCCGCATAGGCGTATCGGCTACGCCCATCAGACCGATCCTGGCCTCAACGACCTTGCTTTGTTCAACGTGCATCACAACGCCAACTGCTGCGAGCGCAAAATCTCCAGCCCTTCGGGCGACTTCTTCAAAGGCCCAGCCAGCCCCTTGCGGTAGTGGCGGTACATTTATTTCAGTGACTAATTCGTTTTCTGCTACATCGGCAGTCAACGCACTCAGAAAAAAATCCTCTGCGTCGATGACACGCGTCCCCTTCGAAGAGATCACGGTGATGCGTGCATCGAGGAGCTTCATGAGCATCGGCAATTCGGCTGCGGGGTCAGCGTGGGTGATACTGCCGCCAATCGTGCCTCTATTTCGTATCGCGAGGTGAGCGACCTGTTGCATCGCGGCATGCAACACAGGGTAAAGTCTTTGAACGACTTTGGAAGTTTCGAGCGCGTGATGACGCGTCAGGGCACCAATTCTCAATCCACCATCTGGCTGCTCCTGAATTTCTCCTAGACCTGGTATGCGGTTGATGTCAATCAATACGGACGGACTCAATAATCTAAAATTCAACATCGGCACCAGACTCTGTCCACCTGCAAGGATTTTTCCATCTTCTCCGGCATCTGCCAGGGCAGCAACGGCCTCTTGAATGCTTGCGGGTCTGAGGTACTGGAACTTAGGGGGTTTCATCGCTTATTTCCCTAAGAAAACTGGACGTCTTTTTTCTACAAATGCCTGACGCGCGTCACGATAATCTGCACTTCCTACCGCTACGTTCACCACATGGTCCACAACTTGGTCTGTCAGAACGCCTAGACCCATGGTGAGTCCATTGAGCAGTACTTTGCTTCCTGATATGGTCAGAGGCGCATTATCTGCTAGCACTCCCGTATAGGACTTGGCCGCCCGCATCGGATCTGTTGCTACCTGATCGATAAATCCCATTTTCTGACCTGCTTGTGCACTGAAGCGTTGGGCCGAATACAAAATATGTTTTGCCTTGGACACACCAACTAGCGCCAATAAACGCTGCACACCTCGCACACCGTACACAATTGACAAACGTGCCGCCGGGATCGCAAATGTTGCATTGCTATTTGCAAAACGAAAATCACAAGACATCGCCAAATGGCAGGCTCCACCCATACAAAACCCATTGATCACCGCAATTGTAGGTTTTGGCGTTGCGGCAATTGCATCACAACATGTATCAACAGATTTTTCGTACTCGACCCCTTGTTCGATCGTTGCACGGACCTTTGAAAACTCTGCGATATCTGCCCCGGCACTGAAATGCTCGCCTGCGCCAGTGAGAATAATGGCGCGCACCTTGGGTTGTTGTCCCAGGACTGTAAAGATGCGACCGAGCTCCTGCCACATCGCGAGCGATACAGCGTTGCGTTGAGCGGCTCGATTAATTGTGACCACTGCAGCCTGATGCCTTGGCGATGCGATCGTTTGGTTTGTCACCGCATTTGACGGGTGTGATTGAGTGGTCCTTTTAATCCACGATAGAGTTTTTCCAACCAAATCATTTTTTTTCAGTTGACCTGACTCTAAAACCTCATCCTCAATGACATCGACCATCGTCACAAGAATCTGCTCACCACAACTTAAATCGCCTAGCCATTCATTGAGTTCACCTGTGCAAACGTCAGCAGCGTAGTCCTCGACGGCAGGCTCTGCGATTGCCTCTGCAGGACAGACCAGTTCGTTAAATCTTGCAAAAAACTGCTCCGCCATTTTGCGGGCAGTTGAGTCAATCATGCGTGAACCGAGTTGTGCGATTTTGCCACCGATATTGGCTGTTACCCCGTATTTAATCAAGGTTACCGCGGGTTCGACTTCCACCAATTCGACCGTGATTTCACTTTTTGCGAAACCTGCCACGCCACCTTGCCCTTCTCCAATTAATTTGTAACTGGCGGGCGCGATAATATCTGTCAGTGTGACTTTTCCGTTGAATTTCGCCTTGATAGGACCGACCTTGACCACCACCAGAGATACAAACTCACTATCAGAAACTTTCTCAAGAGATTCACAGCCCGGTATACAAGTTTTGAGTACCTCCGGATCATTCAAGGCCTCCCAGACAATCGCGCGTTCAGCTTCAACGCGAATTTCGTCTTTCATTTCCATCTTCGCACTCCAACTCAGGCGTTTACACGAAGCAGATCTGCTGCACGCGTAAGAGCTAATGGCATTGGGACAGGTCGATTGGTTGCACGATCCACATACACATGAACAAAGTGCCCCGAGGCGCTTGCTAGCGCATCATCATTGCGAAAAACACCAATCTCGTAACGAATGCTACTTGTCCCGAGATGCGCCAAGCGCAGTCCAACATGGACCATATCCGGAAAAGCCATCGAACTATGAAATCGACACTGTGTTTCAGCGACGAGCCCTACGATGCTTGAATTTTGCAAATCCAGCACACTTTGTTCAATCAAAAAGGCATTGACTGCCGTATCAAAATACGAGTAATAGACCACGTTATTGACATGGCCAAAGATATCGTTGTCCTTCCAGCGCGTTGCAATAGTGTGGAAATGTGCAAAAGCGCTACGTGGTTCGGCTGGGGCTCGGCTCATGATCAGACTCTCAATTCATTAACTTGCATAAGTAAACTATAAACATCAATCTCACGCTTTGCAAGCTGTACTATTCGGGACATACCCGTATTTTTTGAATCATTTGTTCTTCAGGAGACCCTCATGCTTAAGGTTTATTCCATAGATGGCATTACCCCGGTCGTGGACCCCACCGCCTATGTGCACCCGACAGCGGTACTGATTGGAGATGTCGTTGTCGGGCCACGCTGCTACGTAGGCCCGTTGGCTAGCCTGCGAGGCGACTTTGGTCGCATCGTCCTGCATGAGGGCTCAAACGTACAGGATTGCTGTGTTGTGCACGGATTTCCGGATAGTGAAACCGTGATTGAGATGGATGGCCATATTGGCCACTCAGCAGTTTTGCACGGATGTCACATCGGCAAAAATGCAATGGTCGGGATGAATGCGGTCGTGATGGACGAGTCGGTGATTGGCGAAGCCAGCATCATTGGCGCCTCATCTTTCGTCAAGGCCGGCTCAGTGATCCCGCCACGCAGCATGGTGATGGGTACCCCTGCCAAAGTGATCCGCGAGCTGACCGATCAGGAAATCAAGTGGAAAGGCCATGGCACTAGTCAGTATCAAAAACTGGCTGTGCGTTGCCTTGAAACCATGCAGTGTGTTGATCCTTTGACGGCTGTTGAACCCAACCGCAAAAAATTACAAATCGATTCGCCGGCAAAACCGAAAATAAAGACCTAATTAATTGCTCTTTGCGTTTGCGAACTGGGTGATCACCAGACCACTCACCAGAATAACGATCCCCAGTAAACGCAAGCCGCTGGCAGGTCTGACCGCTGCGCTAAAGAGTCCGAAGTGATCGATCACCACAGAGCCGATGATCTGCGAGACCACGGCAAACATGATGAAATTCGCCACTCCAAAATGCGGCGCAACCATCGTTGCGCTGATGACGTAAAACGCCACGATCATGCCGCCCACGAAATTAATGGGCTCCGAGTGACTCAGACGACTCAGATCAGGCAGTGACCGCGTGATGAGCAAGGCGCAGGCGATACAAAAAAGCAGCCCAACACCAAACAGTACAACCGGTGCATGCAATGGTTCACCAAGATGACGGCCCAGTCTCGCGTTCAGCATCCCCATCACAGGGATTAACACACCCGCCATTAAGGCCCAGATCGCGTATTTCAGAGAAAACATAGCAGCACCTATCTAACGCAATGCGTCATGCATTGAGCAAACAACAACGCCCCTATAACGGGGCGCGCAAATTAACGTAAGGCTTTGTAACGAATGCGTTTAGGCGCAGCACCCGCCTCACCCAAACGACGCTTTTTGTCGGCTTCGTATTCCTGATAGTTACCGTCAAAGAACACTACCTGAGAGTCGCCCTCAAACGCCATGATGTGTGTGGCGATACGGTCGAGGAACCAGCGGTCATGACTGATCACCATGACAGAACCGGCGAATTCGAGCAATGCATCTTCGAGTGCACGCAGGGTTTCGACGTCGAGATCGTTGGAGGGCTCATCAAGCAGCAACACGTTGCCGCCACTGATGAGTGTTTTACAAAGATGCAAACGCCCACGCTCACCGCCGGATAACTGACCAACGGTTTTGCCTTGGTCAGCGCCCTTGAAATTAAAGCGACCGAGATAGGCACGCGCTGGCATTTCAAATTTACCCACCGTCAGGATATCTGCACCATCAGCAATCGTGTCAAACACGGTCTTGGCATCAGGCAGCGCATCGCGTGACTGATCGACAAAGGCGATCTTGACGGTCTTGCCAATCG
>CAIPID010000432.1 GCA_903865015.1 uncultured beta proteobacterium
GGTCGTGTTCCTGGCAACATCGAGGCGATTCGCCCGATGAAAGACGGCGTGATCGCCGACTTTACTGTCACCGAGCAAATGCTCAAGCAATTCATCCGGATGGTGCACCCACGTAATATGTTGGCCCCTAGCCCACGCATCATCGTTTGCGTGCCTTGCGGTTCGACCCAGGTCGAGCGTCGTGCGATTCGCGAATCTGCTCTGGGTGCCGGTGCAAGTCAGGTTTACCTGATCGAAGAGCCTATGGCAGCGGCGATTGGTGCCGGATTGAATGTTTCTGACGCGAGTGGTTCGATGGTAGTTGATATCGGTGGTGGTACCACCGAAGTTGCCGTGATATCCCTGGGTGGCATGGTCTACAAGGGTTCTGTGCGCGTCGGTGGTGATAAATTCGACGAAGCGATCGTGAACTACATCCGTCGCAATTACGGCATGCTGATTGGTGAACCAACTGCTGAGTTGATCAAAAAAGAAATCGGTTCCGCATTTCCGGGATCAGAGATTCGTGAAATCGAAGTCAAAGGCCGTAACCTCGCAGAGGGCGTGCCACGCAGCTTCACGGTTTCTTCAAATGAGATTCTCGAATCACTGACAGACCCACTCAACCAGATCGTGTCCGCAGTTAAAATCGCGCTTGAGAATACTCCTCCTGAGTTGGGTGCTGATATTACCGACAAGGGCATTTCCCTGACAGGTGGCGGTGCTTTGCTGAGAGATCTGGATCGTTTGCTCCAAGAGGAAACTGGCCTGCCTGTGATCGTTGCCGAAGACCCGCTAACTTGCGTGGTCCGTGGTTGTGGCGATGCGCTCGAGCATCTCGAAAAGCTGGGCGCTATCTTTATTAACGACTAGTCGTCTGCGTTTTTATGCAACGACACGTCACTCTGCGGTTATTCCGACGTGGGCCTGCCGCCGAGGTCAAGCTCGCACTCATGGTGCTGCTTGCTTTGGCTTTGTTGGTGACAGACGCCAACTGGAAAACACTCAACCCGCTGCGTCAGTCAATCTCGATTGTGCTTTACCCATTTCAGCGAGCAGTCATGCTGCCTCGCGATGCGACTTTTTTAGTGCATGACTGGTATAGCGCAGCAGCGGCGATAAAAGCAGAAAACGAGGGTCTGCAACGCCAGCGGATCGAACTCGCCCAAATCACCAGCAATGCCGCCCAACTCGCAGCCGAAAATGCCCAGCTCCGCCGCTTGATGGGGGTGTTTGATAAAGCCGTTGATCAGCCTGCCATCGTGGTCGAGGTGCTATACGAACCCGCCAATGCTTTCAATCGACGGCTGGTGTTCAATAAAGGCAGCAGCGCAGGGATCGCCCCTGGCATGCCCATCATCGATGAGGGTGGGGTGGTCGGACAGATCATTCGTGTGACCCCAATGTCCTCCGAGGCAGCGATGCTTACAGATGAGGTGGTCTCTATCCCAGTACAGATTTTACGCAACGGTCTGCGATTGATCGCCTTTGGCTCAACCTCGCCCGGCAAAGTAGAAGTGCGTTATTTTTCAAGCGATGCCGATATTCGCGAAGGCGATATGTTAGTGACAAGTGGAGTCGGTGGTGTGTTCCCGCCTGGACTTGCTGTTGCCAAAATCGAGAGTGTTGAGCGTAATTCCTCAACAGGTTTTGCTCGCGCAGAAGGCCAACCGTCATCGCATCCGGAACGTTATCGCCATTTCCTGGTCTTACAGGTTCCTGTGGATGGCAATGAGACTCCGGTCGCACCATTGCCCTCATCGTCCAAACTTAAATCGGAGCCAGCTGGTGCGTCGACCAAGTCAAAGTGAGATGGCAAGTACCCGATCGCGTGCGACCCGGCCACCGGTGCCGCGTCCGCATGCCGTACGCCCTGACCCACTCGAAAATCTGACCAGTCCGCGTTATATCTGGGCAACGATTATCGGGGTCTGGATGTTGTCGCTCCTCCCCTGGCGCACCTTGATGGTCGCGCCAGATCTGTTGTTGCTGGTGATCGCCTTTTGGTGTGTGCATGAGCCGCGCCGCATTGGAATGCTCGTAGCGTTCATATTCGGTCTGATGATGGATGTCCATGATGTCGGACCGCTAGGACAGCAGGCCCTGACCTATGCGATGGTGGCTTACGGCGCGAACGTTTTGCAACGCCGTTTGCTGCGCTTTGATTTGTGGAGCCAGGGCTTGCATATGCTGCCCGTATTTTTTATCGCCAAACTCACCGGTATCCTGATCTGCGCCTGGCTGGCAAATTTTTGGGCTGGCTGGTCCTGGATCATCGGTGTGGTACTGACTGCTGCGCTATGGCCTGCAGTGGGCTGGTTGTTATTGTTGCCTCAGCATCGGATGAATGATGCCGATGCTAATACCGTTTGATCTGCCAGCATCATGTTCGAGTTTAAAAAAACAGGTCTGCAGCAAAAAAACAAATTTCTGTTGCGCGCAGTCGTAGCAGGTTTGTTTGCTGTGATTTGTTTTAGCTTGCTCGTGATCAGATTCTGGGTGCTGCAAGTTGACCGCCACGAAGGTCTGGCGGCTCGCGCAGATAGTAATCGCATTGCAGTGGTGCCAATTCCTCCGCGCAGAGGCGAGATTGTTGATCGCAACGGAGAGGTGCTCGCGCGTAATTACTTAAGTTACACCCTCGAGGTTGTCCCCGCGCGGGCCGGCAATCTCGACGAGTTATTCAGTGAACTAATGCCGATTGTCTATATGAGCGCGACCGATCAACGCCGCTTTAAACGGCGTGTGGCTGAATCCGGACGTTATGCGAGCGTGGTGTTGCGCAACAACCTGAACGAAACAGAGGCTGCCTGGTTCTCCGCACATTCGTTCCGGTTTCCCGGCGTCGAGTTACGTGCTCGCTGGGTCCGTGAGTATCCCCAGGGCAAGTCTGCAGGGCATGTCGTAGGCTACATTGGACGGATATCTGAGGGCGATGCGAGCGTGCTCGAAGATTCCGGTCAGCTTGGCAATTACCGTGGTACAGACGTCATTGGTAAAAAAGGCATCGAAAAGACTTATGAGACGGCCTTGCACGGCAAAACAGGTCTCCAGGAAGTCGAAATAACCGCCCGGGGCAAGCCCGTCAGAGTGTTAAAGCGCATTGATCCTGTCCCTGGCTCCAATCTTGTGTTGTCGCTCGATATGGGATTGCAACGTATTGCCGAAGAAGCCTTTAAAGACTTACGGGGCGCGCTGGTCGCAATCGAGCCTGCGACAGGAGACGTATTAGCGTTTGTTTCGCAGCCTGCTTATGATCCGAATTTGTTTATTGACGGGATCGATGCTGAAAGCTGGCGCCAGCTTAATGAGTCGCCCGATCACCCATTGATTAATCGCCCGGTCATTGGTACTTATCCGATTGGTTCGACTTATAAACCCTTTGTGGCTTTAGCCGCACTTGAGATGAACAAGCGCCGTGCGACAGATCGTATTTCAGATCCAGGTTATTTTGAATTTGGTGGTCAGCGTTTCCGTAATTCCGGATCAACTGCGTATGGCTCGATCGATATGCATCAGGCGTTGGTTGTTTCGTCTGATACGTATTTCTATTCCCTGGGCCCTGAAATTGGTGTCAATGGTCTGCATGATTTTATGAAACCTTTCGGTTTTGGTCAGCTGACCGGTATCGATATTGATGGTGAAAAGCGCGGCGTATTACCTTCGACTGAATGGAAACGGCAAGCCTACAAAAAACGCGACCAGCAAAAATGGTATGCCGGCGAAACCATCTCGGTCGCGGTGGGTCAAGGTTACAACTCTTTTACCTTGATGCAACTTGCGCAAGCTACGTCAGTCCTGGCTAATGACGGCATTTTTATGAAGCCCCATCTTGTACGTTCACTGGAAAATCCAAAAACCGGCGCTCAGGCGTTAACGGTTGCAGAGGCTTCCTACAAAATTCCACTTAAAAAAGAAAACCTCCAGATCGTCAAGCGCGCGCTTGCAGATGTCACGACGCTGGGGACCGCCAGACAAGCGTTTGCAGGTGCGCCGTATCAGGCTGCCGGCAAAACAGGTACTGCCCAGGTATACAGTTTGAGAGGCGCAAAATATCGCGCCAGCGCGATCGATGAGCGTTTGCGTGATCATGCTTTATTTATGGGCTTTGCTCCCGCAGTCAATCCAAAAATTGCGATCGCGGTCATTGTCGAAAATGCGGGGTGGGGCGGTAGCATCGCAGCCCCTATCGCGCGTAAAGTGTTTGATGCGTGGCTTGCGAAAGACGCCGTACGAGATCCTGCGAAAGACACCAAAAAAGTGGGGGTGCAATGAAATATGTATTCGCTCTCATTGGTCGCGTCATCAATGCGATTGACTGGCCCCTCATGATTATTCTCATGATTCTGGCCTCGGTTGGCTTGCTGGTGATGCACTCGGCAGTTGGCGGCACGGACTGGCGGTTTGCGGATCAAACCCGTAACTTTATTGTTGCGTTGACTGCGATGTGGATTGTGGCTTTAACCCCGCCGCACATCATTATGCGGTTTGCCGTGCCGTTCTATATTATGGGTGTAATGCTATTGCTGGGCGTTTTCTTTTTTGGCGATACAAGCAAAGGCGCAACAAGATGGCTTAATCTGGGATTCACCCGTATTCAGCCTTCAGAGATGATGAAAATCGCTGTCCCTCTGATGTTGGCGTGGTATTTCCAGAAGCGCGAAGGTCCGATGAATGCGCTGGATTTTTGCGTAGCGGTATTGCTCCTGATTGTCCCTTGCTTGCTGATTATCAAGCAGCCTGACCTTGGTACTGCATTGCTGGTCTTTGGCGCTGGATTTTGTGTCATTTATTTTGCAGGACTATCTTTTAAGCTGCTGCTGCCGGTGGTGCTCGTCGGGATTGTCGGGATTGGTTCGATCGTGGCGTATCAGGATGAATTATGTGATGATGATTTTGACTGGGTCGTTTTACACGACTATCAAAAACATCGTATTTGTACGCTGCTGGATCCTAGTACAGATCCCTTGGGTAAAGGATTTCATACCATCCAGTCGACAATCGCAGTGGGTTCTGGCGGGGTGTATGGCAAAGGCTATATGAATGGTACCCAGACACATCTGGACTTTATCCCTGAGCGTACGACTGACTTTATTTTTGCCGTGTTTTCTGAGGAATTTGGTCTCTACGGCGGGGTGACGCTGCTGCTGCTGTATGTGCTTTTACTGGCGCGAGGATTAACCATCGCTGTGCGGGCACCTACACATTTCAGTCGATTGCTCGCGGGTAGCCTGACGATGGTGTTATTTATTTACGTATTCGTCAATATTGGCATGGTCACAGGCATTTTGCCTGTGGTCGGCGTGCCCCTGCCATTGCTCAGCTATGGGGGTACCGCCTTGCTAACGATTGGTGTCGCTTGCGGGATGCTGATGAGTATCAGCAAATACCGTCCCCCGGCGACTTAGCCAAGTAACTGATCGACCAACAATCCATCGAGTAATTTGCGCACAGGCGCAGGCATCCCAAGGCTCGAAAGCTGTCCCAGAGGGACCCACTGCGTCTGTAATGTTTTTGACTCGTTCACGACCGTAATTTGGGCAGAACTTGCAACAGCCAGAACGGGCTCAATGGTGAGTCTGTAGTGTGTAAAAACATGCAGGAATGCTGAAAGCTGCTGCATCTTGCTTGCCGAGATGCCAAGCTGATTGCAACCTTCTTTGGCACTGAGTGCTGCATCAAACTCGGGCAGGCTCCAGAGCCCACCCCATATGCCGGTATCCGGTCTCTGTTGCAATAAGACTTTGCCGCGATGGCATGCGATGAGCATGCCGGTACTGCGTTCAGGTAGTTTCTTTTTAGCCCGTGGCCAGGGTAGCTCCTCGACTCGGCCTTGCGCGAAGGCTGCGCAGCCTTTTCTGAGAGGACATTGGGTACATTGTGCACGCGAGCGTGTGCAGACGGTGGCACCTAAATCCATCAGCCCCTGTGTATGAGCCGTCATCATCATTGGATCGCGACGTAGTTGCGCAGCCGTTGGGAGCTCGCTGCGTGCGAGTTGCCAGAGCAACTGTTCAACCGCGCGCGTAGTCGGATCGCCATCAATCGCAAAATATCTTGCCAGGACGCGTTTAACATTGCCATCGAGGATGGCTGAGCGCTCCCCGTAGCAAAATGCTGCAATAGCGGCTGCAGTAGAGGGGCCGATACCGGGTAGCGTTGCAAGACCTAATGCATCGGCTGGAAAATTGCCTCCCCACTCTTGCATGACCCGTTGCGCACAATCGTGCAGGTTGCGCGCGCGGGCGTAATAGCCCAATCCTGCCCAGTGGGCCATGACTTCTTGCGAGGGGGCGGATGCGAGACTGGTAACGTCAGGAAAACGTGCGAGGAATTTTTGATAATAGGGAATCACCGCGGTGACTTGCGTTTGCTGCAACATGATTTCTGACAACCAGACGCGGTAAGGATCCCGCGTCTGCTGCCAGGGTAAGCCGTGCCGTCCCAGAGTGCGCTGCCAGGCTACTAAAGCCGATGTGATTCTCATTTGAAACAGGACATGCGTGATCGTTTAAAACCGCGTGTTGCGCTGCACAGACCAGCGCGCAGAGAGTGCGCCTAGTGCAGCGACAGCAATCACTGCCAGCGCGAGCATGGTGGCTGAGGGTAGGGCGAGCGCAAAATCCGCATCGTAGCTGCGTGCCAGAGTAGAAAGCGCATCGTTGAGCGGAATCAGGGCCAGGCGTGCGACACCAATCGCGATGAGCGCGGCCAAACTGCATGTAATCGAGCCCAGATATAAAAAGGGTCTGCGCACAAACGACTCGGTTGCACCGACGAGCCTTGCCACGCCGATTTCTTCGCGTTGAGACAGTGCTTGCATCCTGACCGTGTTGAATACTGTTGCTAGTACAACCAGTGCAACACTTAAGGCAAGGAGTAACAAACCGATACGTGCAAAACGCAGTAAGGCTTCGAGCCTCTGTACCCAGGCGCTATCGAGTTGAACCAGATCTACGCCAGGCCAGCTGCGCCAGGCTCGAGCGAGTTTGTCGGCCCTGTCAGCCAGGTCGTCTCCGGGGGTCAGCGTGACGATCACTGCGTCAGGTAAGGGATTGCCTGGCAATACTTTCAGGGCTTGTTCCCAGGCAGGGTTGGTACGCAGTTCTTTGAGTGCGGCTTCTTTGGCCATGACGCGAACTGAAGACGTTTGCTCAATGTGCTCTTTACGAATTTTTGTAGCAATTTCCTCTGCCTGGCCACGGGGGGCATCCATCTTCAGGAAAACGGTGAGCTCAGGCGTGACTGAAAGCTGTCTGACGACAGGTTGGACGGAGACGAGCAATGAAGCGCCGAGCAGTGGCAAAGACAATGCTAGGGCGATGACCAGTAAGTTGGCAATCGATGAAAAGGGCTGTGAAACCAGTCTTTTGAGGGTGACCGCCAGAGCATAGCGGTGCTGACGCAGCAGGGTTTTCATTTCGTGGCCCGCCCCGACAGATCTGTGAGCTTGCCTGGGTCGATTCTGAAGGTGCGGCTGGAGTATTCCGCCATCAATGCCTCATCATGCGAGGCAATCAATGTCGTCACACCTACGCGGTTGAAATCCCTGAATACCGACATAATGCGATGCGCGGTCTCGCGATCAAGGTTTGCTGTGGGCTCATCTGCGATCAGAATAGAAGGTCGATTAACAATTGCGCGTGCGATAGCCAGGCGTTGTTGCTCACCGCCGGATAGTTCGATCGGATTCATGTCCTCCTTTGTGGAGAGGCCTACTTTTTCAAGGGCTGCCCGCGCGCGGGCTCGGGCCAAGTCTGGCGCAAGCCCAGTCACAGCAAGGGGTAACAGCACATTGTTGATCGCACTGCGGTCATATAAAAGATGGGTGTCTTGCAAAATCACCCCTACGGCACGTCGCAGATAGGGGCGCGCGCGGGCGGATAATTCATCGAGCCTCTGCCCGTTTACCTCGATCGAACCACGGCTGGGCGGCTCTAAACCACCAATCATTTTGAGTAATGTCGATTTACCTGCGCCGGATGGCCCGGCAACAAACACAAACTCCCCAGCCGTCACACGAAAGGTGATATCGGAAAGAATATTGCGGCCGCGGCCATAAGATTTGAAAACGTGCTTGAATTCAATCATGTTTTTACTTGTCTTTGAAGCACTAATCATAACGCTGAGTCTGTCTGTGTAGATAAAATGTCTGTCCATACGTAAAACGGCTCATTGACGCCGAGGGATTTCCCTCATACAGTGACATGGCCTATACCAGTTACGATCCGTTACTTGTATGAAAGTCACGCGTGAGCTCGCTTAACAGGCAGCCGCATATTGTTGTAATTCGGAGATTAATCCATGAAATTTCTTAAACTAGCCGCCGTTGGTGCAGCCCTGGTTGCAGCCAGCTCTGTCGCCCAAGCTGGCGCGACCTTTGAAAACGTTAAAAAGAAAGGCTTTGTTCAGTGCGGCGTCTCGACTGGCGTAGCTGGTTTTTCAGCCGCCGATAGCAAAGGCGAGTGGAAAGGTCTTGATATCGATATGTGTCGCGCTGTTGCAGCCACGATGTTTGGCGATGCAACCAAATTCAAAGTAACACCATTGACTTCGCAGCAGCGCTTTACAGCACTGCAGTCTGGCGAAATTGATGTGCTGACACGTAACACCACACAAACGCTGACACGTGACACCACACAGGGCATGCTCGGTGCTGGCGTTAACTTTTATGACAGCCAGGGCGTCATCGTCCGTAAAGATCTGAACATTAAATCGGCTAAAGAGCTTAATGGCGCGACCATTTGCGTCCAGCCAGGCACCACCACAGAGTTGAACTTGGCGGACTTTTTCCGTGCCAACAAGATTGAATTCAAACCCGTTGTGATCGAAAAGCTTGACGAAGTGGTCGGCGCTTTTGTCTCTGGCCGCTGCGATGCCTACACGACAGACAAATCAGGTCTGGCCGGTTCGCGCTCGACAATGGAAAAACCTGACAACTACGTCATTCTTCCTGATGATTTTTCCAAAGAGCCACTCGGCCCGATGGTTCGTCAGGGTGATGAGCAGTGGTTTAACGTGATCCGCTGGTCGTTGTTTGCATTGCTCGAGGCCGAAGAGTATGGCATCACCACTAAAAACGTGGACGAAATGCTCAAGAGCACCAACCCTAATATTCAGCGCATCCTGGGTGTAACGCCTGGCATGGGTAAGAACCTGGGTGTGGATGAAAAATGGGCTTACAACATTGTCAAGCAAGTGGGTAACTACGGTGAGAGCTTTGAGCGCAACGTTGGTGCTGACAGCCCACTGAAGCTGCCACGCGGCTTGAACCAGCAATGGACCAAAGGCGGCATCATGTACGGCTGGCCAATCCGTTAATTGTTCTTGTTTAAACTGATTGCTATTTAGACACAGGGCGACCTTCAGTTTGGGTCGCCCTGCAACTTTTTTATACAGAATCTTTTATGACCCAGCCCAAATCAAGCGCGCCGCTTGGCAGGCGACTCTCCTGGAATGATCCCGGAGTGCGCTCGATCGTATATCAGGTGATCGCACTCTGCGCGGTCGGTGCTGTGGTGTGGTTTCTTGTGCAAAATACGCTGCACAACCTTTCCGTCCGCAATATTGCTTCAGGGTTTGGATTTTTAGACCGCGAAGCCGGGTTTGCGATTGGCGAATCTTTGATTGATTATGGTCCTGCTAACGATTACAGGCGAGCGCTCACCGTTGGATTGCTCAATACCTTGCGGGTGGCAGTGGTAGGTATTATTTTCGCAACATTTCTTGGTACCTTGATTGGCATCGCACGATTGTCTAAAAACTGGCTGATTCGCAAGATCGCAAGTATTTACGTTGAGGTGATGCGCAACATTCCGTTGTTGCTGCAATTGTTTTTTTGGTACGCCATTATTTCCGAGACAATGCCGGGGCCGCGTCAGGCGCTCAAGCCACTGCCGGGCGTCTTTATCTCAAATCGTGGGATCAAAATGCCCTGGTTGCAGGGTGATGGCCTGAGCTGGTTGCTCTGGGGGGCATTGCTTGCGATCGTTGTGATCATCTGTTTGTCACGCTGGGCACACAAGCGCCAGGAAAAAACAGGTCAAATTTTCCCCGTCTGGCGTGTTTCGATCGTATTGTTTTTCTTACTGCCCGTGGTGGTTTGGTTGTTCAGTGGTACGGCACTTTCGATTGATATGCCTGAACTCAAAGGCTTTAACTTCGCAGGCGGCATTACCCTGAGCCCGGAGTTTGCCGCACTCATTATTGGTCTGGTTGTTTATACCTCCGCGTTTATCGCTGAGGTTGTTCGTTCCGGCATCCAGTCGGTGAATTACGGTCAGTGGGAGGCCGCAGGCGCCCTTGGTCTGAAAAACGGTCTGGTTTTGCGCTTGATCGTTTTGCCCCAGGCACTGCGCGTGATCATTCCGCCGATGACCAGTCAATACCTGAACATCACAAAAAATAGCTCTTTAGCCGTCGCAATTGGATATCCTGATATTGTCTCCGTCGTGAATACAACGCTCAACCAGACCGGACAAGCCATTGAGGGCATCATGATCATTATGGGCGCTTATCTGACGGTCAGTATTTCAATTTCACTATTTATGAACTGGTACAACACGCGTATCGCGTTAGTGGAGCGTTGAGATGAGTACAGTCAATACGCCAGGCGTTGCGCCCGCTGACGAGGCGCCCGCTGCGCACACGTCTGCATGGAGCTGGATGAAGTCCCAGCTTTTTTCCACCCCCTTGAATTGCCTGCTGACGATCCTGTCAGCCTGGCTGTTGCTTGCAACCGTTCCCGCAATTGTTGAATGGGCGTTTATCAAGGCCAATATCAGTGCGACCACTGCGCAAGAGTGCCGAGGAACAGGCGGCGCTTGCTGGGCGTTTATTTACGAAAAACACCGGCTCATTTTGTTTGGCTTGTATCCGTATGACGAACAGTGGCGGCCTTTAATCGCCACGTGTATTTTGCTCGGCGTAATTGTGCTGAGCGGTGTCAGACGTTTTTGGAATCTTTCACTTGTCCTGATCTGGACTGTGGCGCTGGTTGCAGTCGCTGTTTTGATGTGGGGCGGAATTTTTGGGCTGAA
>CAIPID010000433.1 GCA_903865015.1 uncultured beta proteobacterium
CCCGTCAGATTCAATGGCTTGCAGCACTCTGGGCTGAGTCAGTGCGTAATGCGCGGAACTGTTCAGTTTTTCAAGAATTTCAGGTGGCGTGTGCGCAGGTGCAAAAAGTGAATACCATGAGGACGCCTCAAAATCCGGCACCCCTGATTGTGAAATGGTCGGTAGCTCTGGCAGGAGTGAAGAGCGTTTAAGAGAGGTAATCGCCAAGGGTGAAACAACATGGGTTGATAAGAGTGGTGCGACCAGAGGTGTCGTGCCAAAGAGCAAATCAACACGACCCGCCCTCACATCATTCATCGCCGGCCCTGAGCCTTTATACGGAACATGCATGAGCTTGATGTCCGCCATCAATTGAAATAGCTCTCCCGCCATATGCCCTCCTGTACCGATGCCGGGAGATCCATAGGTCACCAGGCCAGGAGAGCGACGTGCGCGCTTTAATACCTCCTCGACTGAACGCAAGCCTGAACTCAGGCTGGCAACCAGAATATACGGAACACGGCTCAGCATGCTGATGGGTGCCAAGTCTTTGACAGGATCAAAGGAGAGGTCCGGACGCAGGCTCGGATTGACCGACAACGAAGGCGTACCTGTCAGCAAGGTGTAACCGTCTGGCGCAGACCGCACCGCGACAGAGGTCCCAATCACGCCCCCACCACCTGAAACGTTCTCCACTGCGATGGTCACCCCGAGTTTTTTTCCCATTTCAATCGCCACCAGGCGCGAGACCAGGTCTGTTCCGCCTCCGGCTGCGAGCGGCACAATCAGTCTGATGGCATGATTTGGATACAACTCAGTACCTTGAGCGAGCGCGACCCTTGGAAAAGAATGCATGAGGCTGCATGTGATGAGTCCCTGCAAGGTGCGACGGCGGTTCATCTTCAGTGATGGAGCTTGTTGATGATGAGGCTAACATCCGGACAGGTTTGCAGCGCGCGAATCTGATCCAGGGCCTCAAGAGCCATGGCTGCGTCGATCTTGGCTTGTCTGGCACAGTCATTGAATTTATCGGTAATTTCTTCCCAGCTTAATTCGCGCGAAGGGTGACCGGGCGGTTTGAATATTCGGACCATATCGCGTGTCCCATTCTTGAGGAGGATCTCGACTTCAACAAAGCCTCGGCTCCCCGAACTACGTGTATCGAATAACGGGTCATCGTCTCGGCAGCATTCATCCTCAAGGGCAACGACTCGCGTCAGGAGTTCTTTTATTTCCGGACGGTTCACCGCGGCATCTGTAAAGGTTGCAATGGAATATTCTCCATCGAGCATACCTGCTGCCAGTGCGTATTGCAGACTGAACTTTCCCTCCAGTCCGGTTAGCGGCAGCGGATAAGTTAGTACAAGCATACCTCCAGGTGGCATCCGGCATTCGATACGCTCTACTTCTGCAGCCGTGATCGTATGCCGAGCACGTAAAACCAATATGCCGTCCATTGCACGATGTGCAGCATAGCAACAAGCGAATTTTTTCAAGGCAATGCCAGGCTCAAGCAAAATGCCTGGCCCACTGAGTGCTTCGATTGCAACCTGCGGGTTGGAGGACGGCACACCGTACGCTGCATAAAATCCGGCCTTTGCTTCAAGTACATCGGGTGCTGCGGTCAAGCCGCATTGCGCAAGACGGATCGCCTCAAGCGCATTGCGAGCAGCCAATCCTGTATGCAGTGGTTTGGTCATTGTGCCAAAATTTCGACGCACGCCGCTCGCCATGGATGCGGCAATTCCAAAGGCTGTGCGTGTCTGTTCTACATCCAGCTGGTAGGCTTTGGCCAGTGCGCCTAGCGCAGAAAATGTCCCAAGCGTGCCTGTTCCGTGAAAGCCTCGCTCATAGTGTCCTACGGTAATGCCCTGGGCAATGCGCGCGCCAGTTTCCACACCAATAACATAGGCCTCAATGAACGCTCGCCCGGATAGCGCATGGCGCGATAAATCAGCAATCAGCGCCGCAACAATAATTGCACTGGGATGGGCAGGCATCATGGATAGAACGTCATCGAAGTCCAGCGCGTGACCGAAAGTGCCATTAATCAGTGCTGACATTGATGGGCTGGTGGTGTGGTCCGTCCCCAGGATCGGAGTCGAGCCGTGTGTTTCAGATTCGCTGAGATACTTCATCAACGGCTCTCGCACTTCGCTTCCAGCGCCTGACAAAATCACGGCAAAGGTGTCCGCAATCACCTTCTTGGCCTTGTCGATGGTGCCTTCTGGAAAGTCTTCCAGACTGCGCTCAACAATCATGTGTGCAATTATTTCTGTTAAGCCTGCCATATTGCCCTCCGTCTGATTTTCAATTGGTTATAGCAAAAGGATCTCAAATCGGCGAGATATTTAAACAATAATCTTATTGAAAAATCTCTATTCCTACGCACTTGTAGGTCTCTTTACACTAGAATAAATATTCATAAAAAATAAAGCGAGATGTAGATCATCATCGCTCAGAGACGGCAAAGCCCTTGGAGGCTTGCCAGCTCAGGTCAGGAGACAAGATTGATCATAGATCGAATTGAGGCAATTCCTTTTCGCATACCTTTAAAAAAAGTGTCGCGTTGGGGTGCGCATGGAAGCCGTGATGCACAGGAACACGTGCTGATCCGCATTTATTCTAAAGAGGGTGTGGTCGGTACAGCTGAAGCGCCTGCTCGCCCCACCATCTATGGTGAAACGCAGCGATCGATCGTTCATATTGTTCGCGATACCTTGGCACCGATGCTGATAGGTCTGGATGCCATGGACAGGGAGGGCTATCAGGCCAGGCTTGCGGCGATTCCTTGGAATCTGACGGCCAAGGCGGCCATTGATACGGCGTTGCATGATGTGGTGGCTCAGACGCTGGGTATCAGTTTGGCGCGACTATTGGGAGGTCATGTCAGACCTGTCGAGGTTAGCTGGATGCTGAGTTTGAATTTTGCAGACGATGCTGAGTTTGTGCAGGAAGCCGTCACGATGTGTGAGCAGTATGGAATACGCGCTTTTAAAATCAAGGCGGGTACGGATCCGACGGGAGATATTCGCCGTGTCAAACTTTTGCGTCAGGCCTTAGGCGATGAGGCCTTGTTATTTATCGATGCGAACCAGCTTTACACACCAGATGTGGCGATACGTACCATTCGTGCCATGGAACAATACGGTTTGGCCATGGCAGAGGAGCCCGTAGCGGTGACGCTTGGCGCATACCGTCAAAAAGTGGCTGCTGCGACAACCGTCCCTATTTTGGCTGATGATAGTGTTTTTTCCCTGACCGATGCACGCCGTGAACTTCAGGATGGGGCGATTGGTGTAGTGGGGATCAAGATCGCTCGAACTGGAATTTACGAGTCTTCACGTATCGTTCATCTGGCAGAAGCTTTTGGCTTGCCTTGCTGGATCGGATCGCAAGGTGTTTCGGGTGTAGGCGCTATGGCTAGCGCACACTTCGCTTCGGCTTTTCGTGCAGTCACCTATCCTGCAGACTTAACCACGCCACTCAAGCAAGAAGATGACTTGCTATTACACCCGATTGATATCCGTGATGGCAAACTCCATGTCCCCGATCAGCCAGGAGCAGGTGCGCAGGTCGATGAAGCGAAGCTTTTGCGTTACCGCCTGGACTGGTAAAGGAGCATCCAATCATGACCACACAATTTCAGAAAAGACCAACGAATCAACGCGCAGTACGTTGCGTGGTGATGCGAGGTGGCACGAGTCGGGGCGTATTTTTTCATGAACGTGATTTGCCAGTCGATGCCACACAACGTCAAAAGATACTCCTCGCTGCGATGGGGAGCCCTGATCCGCGTCAGATAGACGGACTGGGTGGTGCAGATAATCTGACCAGTAAAATAGTGATTGTGGGGCCATCCACCCATGAACAAGCCGATGTGAACTACACCTTCGGTCAAGTGGGTATTGATTTGCCGTATGTCTCCTACTCTGCCAATTGCGGCAACCTTTCTGCTGCAGTGGGTGCGTTTGCGATAGAAGAGGGCTTGGTTGCGCCGGTGCATCCGATCACACGGGTGTGTATTTTCAATACCAATACGCAACAACTGCTGGTCGCCTATGTGCCGGTCTCTGCCGATGGATCGCCTGCAGTCGACGGAGATTGCTCCATCGCGGGTGTGCCAGGTACTGCAGCTGAAATCAGAATGGATTTTTCAGCGACAAAAGGTGCCAGCACCGGAAAAATGTTGCCAAGTGGCAATCTCGTTGATTTGATCTTTGTCCCGGAATTAGGCAAAAAAGTTGCAATGTCGATCGTCGATGTTGCCAAGGCGACTGTATTTTTTCATGCACGAGATGTTGGCATTGCCGGCACCGAAAGTCCTGATGAATTCACGCCAGAAATTTTGAATCGATTCTGGGCAATTCGCAATGCGGCCGCAGCCCACGTGGGGCTATCTCCGGAGTCCCGTCTGCCACATCCGGTCTCTGTGGCTGAATCAACGGATTACCAAAATTTCATGACTAAGGAAACGGTCCGCGCGCAGGACATCAGTTTTGTCACGCGAAGGGTAGGAGGCCCACCACCCAGGCTGCATAAAGCGTTCGCTGCAACGGGTGCGGTCTGCACGGCTTTTGCTGCGAATTTACCCGGCACCATTGTCCATCAGGTGGCACAGTCTTTTGAGGATGGCATCGTGCGTCTTGGTCATCCGACGGGAGTTTTCCCTGTTCGTATTGTGATCGGACCCGATGGTGAGATAGAAGAAGCCTCCTATGTGAGAACGGCAAGGCGCATTATGGAAGGAACGGTCTATGTGCGCGACTCGGTTCTCGCATCGGATGCCTTTGCATGAGCAAATATTTTTTGAGCGGTCTACTGTTCGGTTTGACACTGCTCGCACTAGGTGGCGTTACGCACGCCGGTGAAGCATCCTATCCTAACAAACCAATCCGCTTGGTCGTGCCGTACCCCCCAGGAGGCGGAAACGATACGATCGGCCGTGCGCTCGGCCAAAGTATCAGCGAAGCACTGGGTGTCACGGTCATCATTGAGAATCGTCCTGGTGCAAATGGCAGTATTGCTACGGAATTTGTTGCGCGTGCCGAGCCAGATGGTCATACGCTGTTGATGGCCAATAACGGTAGCCATGGCATTAATCCTTCACTGTATAAAGCGATTAAATACGATCCGATCGGTGACTTTAGTCCGATTGCTCTGGTAGCAACGTCACCCAATGTATTGGTGGTATCTCCTGCGTTGAAGGTACATACGATCCAGGAGTTCATTGCCTACGCAAAAAATCATCCTGGTAGCCTGACCTATGGTTCAAACGGTTCAGGTAGTTCGCAACATATGGCGGGCGCTTTGTTTGCCAGCACCTTCGGGCTTGAGATGATGCATATTCCCTACAAAGGGACCGGCCCGATGATGACGGATTTATTAGGTGGCCGAATTAGTGCCAGTTTTGGAAATATTGTTGCTGTGCTTCCCCACATCCGAGCGGGCAGGCTCGTTGCGCTAGCGGTGACAACACCCACACGCTCAGATGCTTTGCCCGATGTGCCGGCGGTAGCAGAGACTGTGCCAGGTTTTGATGCGACGGTCTGGTGGGCGCTGGTGACAACAAAAAATGCACCGCAGCAGGCTGTTGCACGACTGGCCAGCGAGGTTAAATTGTTTGATGAAAAACCATCAACCAAGATTTTGATGGAGACAGTCGGTGCCCAACCCAGTGCATCGACCCCTGCCGAACTCGGAGTATTCATCCGTTCGGAATTAAAAAAGTGGGCCTTGGTGATCGAGCAGACGGGCGCTACGGCTGATTAATCGTGAACGCGAATCGAACTGAAGGGTTGAGCGCATTCCTTGCGCATTTTGTCGCGCATGCCTGCCTGAAAGATGTGGGTGTCCGAGCACGCGATATGTCTGCACGGATCTTGACCGACACGCTCGGCGTCATGATTGCTGGCACGACAAGCGAGATTGCTCCGGTTTTGTGGCGCTATCTCGATCTGGATCGCGAGACAGGACACCCGCTTATTTTTGAACCGTTCTATGAGACGGGTCCTGAAACGGCCGCCTGGACCTATGCAAGCCTGGGTGCTGCCATAGACTTTGACGATGTTCTATCCATGATGCCCGGGCATCCAAGTGCGATTATTTTAGGCGCTTTACTGGCAATGGCTGATACGCATTGCATCAGTGGTCCCCGGTTAATCGATGCGCATATCGTAGGTCTCGAAGTCGGTGCCCGGATTGGTGCAGGCCTTGGGCTGGGGCACTATAACCAGGGTTTTCATGCGACAGGCACGGTGGGTATATTTAGTGCGCTAGCGGCATTAGGACGTGTGTTGGTTTTGGACACCACAACGCTTGAGTCGGCTTTTGGTATTGCTTGCTCGATGGCATCGGGTCTGAATAGGAACTTTGGCACGATGACCAAGGCCATGCATAGTGGCTGGGCTGCCCGCAGTGCGATGACCGCAATTTGTCTGGCACGCGCAGGGCTGACTGCCAGCGCGCTTGCGCTGGAGGGCGCTGCGGGTTTTTTCCCCGCCTTTGGAACACCTGAGTCGAGTGCTTCACGCACGATGCAGGGTCTGGAAGGGCCATGGGTGATCAATGAGCCGGGTGTCAGTTTGCGAAAATTTGCCTGCTATAACGCGAATCAGCGCCCCATGCAGGCACTGCTTGATCTGAAAGCTCAGATGAAATTCGAAGTCGGTGAGATAGAACGGATAGATTGCCTCATGCCCCCCGGTGCGATGCAGGGCTCCATCTATTGCGCGCCTGTCACAGGCCTAGAAGCTAAATTCAGTTTGCATTATGTGTTGGCGGCTGGGGCGCTAGATGGTCGGTATGGCTTATCGACTTTCTCTGATGAAGCTGTTTCGCGAAGCGACATCGCACACATGCTTGAACGCGTGACTGCCCGTGAAGACCCCAGCTGTAGGGGAAGTCATCCTGACTTTGAGCGACAGACACCCGGCACGCGAGGCTTCGTTCAGCTGACCATTACTCTAAAAGATGGTCGTCAGCAAAGTGTGCAAGTGCATACTTCACCCGGGCACCCCAGTATTGGACTAACTTGGTTGGAAATTGAAGAAAAATTTATGGATTGCGCAATGACCGCAGACCTGGACAACGCGTATGCACAGACCATTTTTAGCGCGATGAGCCACCTTGATGATTGCCAGGATATAACATCGATCTATCGCCGCGCTTACTCCATCTGAATCTTTGCATTTTTAAGCAGTTTTGCCGTATTGGCAATATCCTCGCGCAAAAAGGCTGCAAATTCTTGCTGAGTACTTCCGATTGCTTCGGCACCTTGTGCAAGGAGTTTGGCTCGCACTTCAGGTCGCTGCAATACGCTTACTGAGGCTTGGCTGAGTCGCTGTATGATCGGCTCAGGGGTTCCCGCTGGAGCGAGCAGTCCGATCCAGGAGGTTTCTCTAAATCCTTTCAAGCCGAGTTCATTCAAAGATAGATAGCCTGGCTCGGCCTTGGAACGATTCAGGCTAGTGACGGCAAGCGCACGCAGTTTGCCGGTGCGAACATAGTTCATCACACTGGGCATGGTGGCAAAGTACATATCGACTTGTCCGGCAATTAAATCCACCGCAGCAGGGCTTCCGCCCCGGTAGGGAACGTGCACAAGTTCTACGCCCGCCATATGGCTGAACAACTCTCCCGCCAGATGCGTGCTGCCTGCTGTTCCCGCCGAGGCATAGGTCAGTTTTCCCGGATCTTTTTTGGCCAGAGCGATCAGCTCGGCAACATTTGTGACGGGTATTTTTGGAGAGATAACGAGAATATTAGGTATCTCTGCCAACAGACTAATCGTAGTGAAATCTTTCAAAATATCGAAGGACAGGTTTTTGAACAGCGTGGCATTGACTGCATTTGCACGACTCGCTGCAAACAAGGTGTAACCATCGGGCGCTGAACGTGCAACGGTGTCTGCAGCAATGTTGGTTGAACCACCCGGCTTATTTTCAACCAGTACGCTTTGTCCGAGTTCGCCGCTCAGTTCCTGCGCGAGAATACGGATGACAAAGTCAACGCCACCTCCAGCCGAGTAGGGGACGAGTATTCGGATCGGGCGAGTTGGGTAGGTCTGTGCCATCACGGCCGGTGTCTGAAGACCACAGGCAAGCAGCAGTAACATCGAAATAATAAAATGTACATACGCTGAAGCGAAGAACCTCAGTCGATGCATTGGCTGGATGACCGTATGCCCTTGCATCGCCTAGCCAGCTCGCAACAGGCTGGTTAACTGATTGATATTTGATATATCTTGAAGATTGCGCACGCAATCAATGAGGGCTAAAGCGCGTTGCAGACCAAACACTTCAGTGACGTTGGCTAAAAACTTTTGTTCGACAGCATGGTCATCCATCGGTCGGGTGGCATCGCCATATGGCACAGACTGAAATTCGGTGAGTGTTTGGCCATCGTCTAAATCAATGGTCATCCGGACGGGACGGCCTTGCGCAAAGTCTTCGAGCAATGCAATTTCCGCTTGAACTTCAATACGTGAAACAAGTGCAGCAATGTCCGCCTCTGCCCAGCGGTCTGATTCAAATTGTGCGGCAGTTAACTTTCCATCAAGAAGTGACATGGCAACCGTGACAGGCAAACTGTGATCGGCTGTTTCGCGATTGGCAGGCTTGAACTTAGCGGTATCGGCTGTGCGTTGCGCCGTAATCGGTGGCACGGCAATCACAATACGATTAATTTTTCTCCCGGCAATTTTGGTATGCAAGCGAATCGCCACCTCATTGGGTGTTTGTAATTCGAACTGCACAGGAAATTGTTTAAAACTTGTACGGGTGATTAAAGGTTCTTGTCCGGGGATCAGGATACTTTCGTCAAAACTGGCTTTCAAGGGACCTTCGTGACCTAACCAGTCCAGAAAATGTTTCGGGCCTGTAAAGCCGCCTTGCGCTAAACGAACCGCCAGAATGCTTTCCATGGATGACCAGGCATAGCCGATCGCTTTAGCCATACTGAGTCCGCCTTTCGAGAGGGCGTGGACGGTGAACTGGCGACAACCTGAAAGTCCGACCGCTTGCTCGATCGTTTCCAGACTCAGTCCCCAGGCGCTGCCAATCACCATGGGTGCCACGATCCCTGCCGCCGACACGTGATGCATGCCCATGCTTTGCAAAGACACCAGATGCGTCAGACGCATCTGTGCTTCGTAGCCTGTGACAACGGCTTGAATGAGTTGTGCGCCACTACCCTGAACGCTCTCGACACTTGCCAGGGCCAGGGGAATATTTTCAGAAGGGTGGCAGACGTCTTGTGCCCAGTACACATCCATCATGTCCAGATACCGCAACATGATGCCGTTGAGTAAAACCGCGCGTTCAAGGGAAGAAGGGGCCGCTTCGCCGATGACCGTCGCAACACCCGTGCCGCAGGCAATCAGTGGCCCAGCAATCCGGGCAGGTTCGCAGCCGATTGCTGCAATCGCACACCCCAGACTGTCAAGAATCGCACGTTTTGTGATGGCGATCACATCATCGGACATGTCAGATAATGTCGGGGCCTGACTGAGTGTCACCAGACGTCTTAAAGCCGAAGCGTTCTGTGTATATGTCTCCATTTTCTTCTTATGAATGCTTGCTGGATATATGAAAAAGATACTAGCATCATTACAAGAAATTCAATAGTGTCTCTTCAACAAATCTCTTCATTAAAGTACCAACGTTTCACAATGAAAACGGGATAAATAATTGAATTTCACGAATAAATCTGATTTTCTCTGTGCTAGACCAGCCCGTGAGCGCTAAGCCTAAGTTTCTAAAATTAAGCGTTTCAAGTCCTCACCCTCACCAAGCATTTCTCTGAATAGTTCCGTTAAATCGTATTTGCCGGCCATGGTGCGTTTCATCGCCATGATGATTGGACGCACGTACCTCGCTTCGGTGAGTTCTGGCATCGATAGCGGGGCGACTTTAGTCAGCCATTCCAAGTATTGTTTTAATTCTTCAGGATGCGCTTTGATCGCCTCAAGTAACAATTGACTGCTGTTGACGGCTTCTTCAGAGGGTTGTTTGTTTTCAGGGCCCTTTAATTCGGCAAGCACTATTGTTGGAGAGCCGTCTTCAAGTTCTACGACCTTAGTGCGTAGATTAGCAATGGACTTGTCCTGTTCGTCCCGCAAGGACCAGAGCTGTGCTTGACCGCGCTGACAACTGTAAGCGTAAGACGCTAAACAGTTATCCATTCTTTTACCCTCTGCGCTCAGCGCCTCAGCGGTGGCCAAGGGCACAACGACGAGAGTGTCTAATTTCAGAGATTGTTTGAGGATGGTTGGCCAATGCCCTGTTTTAGAGGTCTCTCCAGAGGCCTCGCACACTCTTTCAGCATGCTGGTAGGCAGCATCCCATTGCGCGGCCAACTTAGCGAGCTGAGGGATACCTAGCTTTTCGATGATGGCGATTTGAAGTCCTGTCGCGCGTAAGTCAGCCTCTGTATGCGAGTGACTGCCACGCAAAACATATCTGGAGATTTGCGTCCACGCTGCTAAGAGCGACTCCAGGGCCGACTGGGTATCTCGCCATCTCTCGCCTGTAAATAGTTTTCGAGCGTCTTTATTGGTCAAGCACTGATCCAATATGCTGCGATTGAGCGGCAAATTAATTGGTAATTTGGTTAAGTCATAAATGCGTCGGATCAGAGAGTTAAACCCAGCCCATTGCTCTGTATCGCTTGGTACTTTGTCGAGTGGGATATTCGAGAATAATAGCCATAAATTTTCAGGGCTGTTTATATGCTTACCAATACGATCGTTGATCTGGATAAAAGGAAATTTGCTTAAGCGTCGCAGCAATGCGACTGATATTTTGAAACGCGTCGCGAGTATAGGGGCAAGAGGGATTCTCTCGTCAATCGCCTGTCTAACATCTGCGTAACTATTGAGCAGAATTCTGTCGGCTAAAAAAGGAAAGCTTTGTATGGCTTGCTGTCTTGCTTGGACGATCTGAGGGTTGTTGTCTTGGAAATAGTTATAGAGCGCGCATTTAAATCCACTCGTGTCTGTGGACAACGTAAGACTCAACGGGTCAAGGTCAAGCTTTAAGGCAGTTAGGCAATCAGAGAGATGGTTTGTAATCCCCGCCTCAAGTTGCGGCCGAAAATCATCTGAATACTGTGCACCGTTTAAGGAGGTGACGGTATCCATCACGCACGACTGTACCCAGTCTTGGCACCCCCAGCGAGTTTCATCAAAAATGTCTTCGTCCAGCCAGCTAACATTGAATTCGTATTCAAACTTACGTTTTTCTTGTGTAGCGGTGAACTCAGGAAATAAGGCAAGGCGATCGAGCGCTTGCCCAAGATCCCTTAACCAGTCTTGCTCGGGTACGGTTCGTTGTTTGACCTCGCATTTTGCGATGCGCCCCATGGCTGATTTGACCAGGATTCGATAAGTTGTAATCGAATAGGGTCTGAGCACCTTAGGTGTATGGGGTGGGATACAGAAGGCCGAAACACCAGCCTCGAGTTGGGTGTACATGTAAGGTTTAAGGAGCGCTATGTTGGATTAAGGTTTTTACCTTAGTCTGAGGCTCATGGGATGAGACTGTTTAATAATTGGGTGTAATTGGGTATATTTATCGGTGGCTACGGTTAGGTTGCAAAGTTACATTTACTTACGTTTCTGCGCTTGTTAATAGCTAATGTATTAA
>CAIPID010000434.1 GCA_903865015.1 uncultured beta proteobacterium
AGGCTGGCCCGCAGGTAAAAAGGTATCGGCAAAACCAATATGGCCTTTCAATTCCTCAAGTTTTACTTGGGTGCAATTGGCCTGGCTTTTAGTCACTGGAATTCCGTGCGTCGCCAGATATACCGCATCAGCGACCAGGCGAGAAATAGGGAGTTTGCCACCCAGAAGTTTGCGCGATAACTCGTGCGCCGCCCCCCAGCCCGAAATGGTGCCTGCTACGGTCAGGGCTGCTATACCGCCTCTGAATGGGATGCTGCCCGAAATGCCGCGTTGGCTATACCAGTCACGGGTCGCGGCTTGAGCGCTGCGTCCGCTTGCATCAATGCCACCCGCCCGGTTGTTCGGGCCGTTGATCACCCAGAATCCGTCTCCACCGATTGAGTTCATATGGGGGTACACCACTGCGATGGTTGCTGCGGCAGCGATCATCGCCTCCAGCGCATTACCACCCTCGCGCAGAACGGCTACCGCGGATTCAGCGGCAAGTGAGTGCGGGGCTACGGCAATACCGCGCATTCCGAAGACTGATTGGCTCAAAATAGACTCCTTCAAATAATTGGCAACATCATACTCATTTAATGCTCAATCTCAAGCAAGATTCATGCCTTTCGAGTTTTGTATTTCCCTTACGAATTGCACGGATTTGGTGCGTGAGGCGAGTGAGTTCAATGTAAGATACATCAAGCCATTCACATTGATATTCATATAAAACATCATGAGCGATTCTGATCAAGACAAGGGCACCCCTATTTCTGTGGTGATCCGCAAGAGGTTGCAAGAATCGCGCAAGCGCTTTCATGCTAATGACAATATTTCCGAGTTCATCGAACCCGGTGAGTTGGAAAAATTGCTCGACGAGGTCGAGTCAAAAATGAAAGGTGTCCTGGAAAGTCTTGTGATCGATACTGTATCTGATCACAATACCAATGACACCGCGCGTCGTGTCGCGAAAATGTATATCCAAGAAGTGTTCGGCGGGCGTTACGCCAATCAACCGAAAATCACAGAGTTTCCTAACGTCGAGCATCTGAACGAACTAATGATCGTCGGTCCGATCACTGTGCGCAGTGCTTGCAGCCATCACTTTTGTCCCGTGATTGGTAAGGTCTGGATTGGTGTGCTGCCCAACGAACATACAAACGTGATTGGTTTGTCCAAATACGCGCGTCTGGCTGACTGGATCATGAGTCGTCCCCAGATTCAAGAAGAGGCTGTCGTTCAACTCGCCGACTTGATTCAAGGCAAAACACAGCCTGATGGACTGGCTGTAGTGATGACGGCTACGCATTACTGCATGTCTTGGCGAGGCGTTAAAGACATGGATACGCGCATGATTAATTCCGTGATGCGCGGTGCATTTTTGAAAGACGCAAACCTGCGTCGTGAATTCCTGTCCTTGATTCCAAGAGAGAACTAATCATGCTTGTACGTTTGCTTTATGTCAGTCGTGCGCTTGATCCAAACGACGCACAGGCTACACAGTCGATCCTGGATTCTGCTCGCGCACACAATATGTCCAATGGCATTACCGGCATTCTTTGCTACGGTGGTGGTATCTATCTGCAAGCGATTGAAGGCGGGCGCAAACCGGTCAATGAGCTCTACGGGCATATCGTGCGCGACCAGCGTCACAAAGACGTGGTCTTGCTGGACTACGAAGAAATCACCGAACGACGTTTCGGTGGATGGACGATGGGGCAGGTCAATCTCACCAAACTCAACACCTCGATCGTGCTGAAATATTCTGAACAGCCCGAGCTTGACCCTTACTCTGTGTCGGGTGCTGTGTCGTTGGCTTTGCTCGAGGAGCTCATGCAAACCGCATCAATCATCGGACGCGCTTAATGTGAATAATTCAGATCACTCGCTTGCCGTGAAATTGTTACTCAATATTGGCCACGGTTTGGATCATATGTTTCTTTTGATCTTTGCCGCAGCCGTTGCTGTCATTGCAAGTGATTTTGGATTTAAAAGCTGGGAAGACCTCATGCCTTACGGGGTGGGCGCCTTTATTCTGTTCGGCTTAGGCTCTATTCCGTCTGGTCGCCTCGGAGATCTCTGGGGACGGCGCCGGATGATGGTGGTGTTCTTTATCGGTATAGGAGTGTCGACACTTTTAGTGGCGCTTACACAAAACGCCTGGCAACTGGCGATAGCGCTTACGCTGGTAGGCGCCTTCGCCTCCATTTATCACCCGGTTGGTATCCCTTTACTTGTTCAAAAATCTGTGAATCCTGGCTTGACTATCGGTGTCAATGGATTAGCTGGGAATTTCGGCGTTGCGCTGGCTGCGATGGCGACAGGTTTTTTGATTAAGTGGATTGGCTGGAGGGCGGCGTTCGCTGTGCCCGCACTGGTTTCAATCCTGTGCGGCATTTGGTTTGCCTATATTTGTCCGGCCGAAACGGAGGCGCCCGCAAAACGCAAAGCCACTGCAAAAGTCAAGCTGACACCTGCCATGCTCGCGCGCGTGCTTGCAGTGATGACTGTGTCGGCAGCGACGGGCAGTATTTTGTTTAATCTGAGTACGAATGGAAATGGTCAGCTGATGACCGAGCGCTTTCAAGGCGTGATTGAGGACCCGGCTTTATTGGGTATTTTGCTTGCGGTGATTTATACCGTTGCTTCGTTGATGCAAGTCGTAGTTGGAAAGTTACTCGATCATTTTGCAATCAAACCTATATTTCTTGGCATCGTGCTGTTGCAGATACCTTTGCTGTTACTGGCATCTTATGCGCAAGGCTGGTGGTTGTTTGCCGCGTTGCTAGGCGTGATGGTTTTCATTTTTGGCGCAGTGCCTTTTGTCGATGTCATGATCGTGCGATACGTTGATGATCGTTCGCGTTCGCGTGTTGCTGGAATCCGTTTGGCCGTATCGCTCGGTATCAGTTCATTTGCTGTCTGGCTGTTGGGTCCGGCAGTCAAAGGCATTGGTTTTGAGGTGCTGCTGTGGGTAATGGCAGGCTGCGCTGCGTGCACGGCATTGGTGGTGTTGTTTTTACCTTCTGAAAAGTCTGGTCAGGAGGTCGTTGTATGAATCAAATCACCAAGCTTGAGTCGTCACAAGTCATTGAAAATTTAAAATCACTCCCCGCATGGCATTTTGAAGATCAACGCGGAGGTTTGATTAAGCGAGATTTTAAATTCAAGGATTTCAATCAGGCTTTCGGATTTATGGCGCAAGTTGCCCTGCTTGCTGAAAAGTTGAATCATCACCCTGAGTGGAGCAATGTTTACAACAAGGTTTCGATCGTATTGACTACCCACGATGCGGGTGGGGTATCGATCAAAGATTTGGAGTTGGCTACGCTAATTGATGAAATTTTTTGCAATAACTAGTGAATTTAAGTTAATAATAATTAAAAAAAGTCCTTGATTGAAGAGCATTCTGGCCGTATAACCGTTTAATAGATTGCGCACGACACGATGCGCGACATAAATTACAACGGAGACAAAAATGGCTGGAGAATTATTAGGCTTTGTAGGAACGGGTCGCATGGGTGGACCCATGACCATCAGACTGTTGGCTGCGGGCTATCGGGTTTGTATATACGACCGTGACGAAAAAATGGTGCAAGCCCTTGTCAAACAAGGTGCTGAGGCAGCCAGTTCACCCGCTGATGTCGCAAACCGTGCAGAAACTATTTTTCTGAGTCTGCCGAATCCTGAGATCGTCAACAATGTTGCCTTGGGTAAAGACGGTTTGATTGATGGAAAGATGGTCAAGCGAGTCATTGATTTTTCTACCATCGGTCCAAAGACTGCTGTCATTGTTGCTAAAGCAATGGCTGAGCGACAGATCAGCTATGTTGATGCGCCTGTCAGTGGCGGCGTCAATGGCGCAACCAACGGGACACTGGCAGTCATGGTGTCGTGTCCCAAGCCTGTCTACAGCACAATCGAAAGTTTGTTGGGTAACTTTGGCAAAGTATTCCATCTGGGCGAGGGCGCAGGTCAAGCTCAAACTATGAAACTTGCTAATAATCTATTGGCTGCCGCTGCTCTGGTCGTATCTTCTGAAGCGATGGTGATGGGTGTGAAAGCAGGCCTGGATCCACAGGTCATGCTTGATGTCATCAACAGCGGCTCTGGTCGTAATAGCGCTACGCAAGACAAATTTCCCCGTGCGATCCTGCCGGGTACATTTGATTTTGGATTTACAACTGCGCTTTCTTATAAAGATGTGCGCTTGTGCGTAGATGAAGCAGAGAATCTCGGCGTACCGATGGTGGTCGGTGCAGCTGTGCGTGAGATGCTGGCCGTGACCAATGCGCTGCATGGCCCCGATTCAGATTTCACCTCCATTTGTAAAGTCCTTGAATCGTGGGGTGGTGTGACCGTCAGGAAATAGCATGAAGGCTCCTCAGCCTGTTGTTTCCCTAACCGCGCCAAACACTGTCGTTGCGACCATCGTTAACGCAACGCGCTCGCCTGTGTTGTCAGGGCTCAGTGACGCGCTGATCGCTAAAGTCAAGACGTGCTTGTTTGACTTGATCGGTTGCGCGCTCGAGTCTCGTGATTTGCCATGGAGTCACCAGGCCGTGCATGTCGCCCAGTTGTCTGGCGTGACGAAAGGCGCTGCGATCATAGGTTGTTCAGGACAATCCTCTTTTGGTGATGCTGCCTTTGCCAATGGCGTGATGGGACACGGTCTTGTTCGAGAAGACATGCACGCAGCCAGCATCAGTCACTTGGGTGTCGTCGTGATACCGACATTGCTCGCGCTTGCTCAATACAAAAAAATCACGGGCAGAAAATTCATCCAGGCCGCCGTCCTCGGATATGAAGTGGGGGCACAAGTTGGGCGTGTCGTGATGGATGCACAGCTCGCACGTATTTACAGGCCAACAGGCATTACGGGGCCGATCGGTGCGTCTGCAGCGGCAAGCTATTTGCTTTCTTTATCAGACGCTCAAACAGCGAGCGCCATCGGATTGAGTACGAACACCACTTCGGGCTTTAATCAGTGGGCACATACAGGTGGAAGTGAAATGTTTTTCCATCCAGGTTTTGCTGCCCGCAATGCAGTCACGGCTGCATTATTGGCTGAGCAAGGTGCCTTCGGCTCGCCTGATGCGATGGATGGACAGGCGGGTTTGTTTGCTTCGCTGCGTAAACCGCAGGCCGGCGTTCAGTTTGAGATGTTTTCAGGTGCGCCGGAAATTCTATCCGTTTATCACAAGCCCGTACCGGCTTGCAATTTTGCGCAAACAGCGACTCAGGCGGCACTTCGCGTATCAACCGAACATAACGTTCAGACTGATGAAATTACAGCAATCCGTATTCGGGTTCCACATGCTGCTGCAGTTTATCCAGGGTGCGATTTTAGCGGGCCTTTCGAAAATATTCTGCAGGCAAAAATGAGTATCCAGTTCAATGTCGCAGCAGCGCTATTGCATGCGGGTGTGACAGAAAATAATTTTGCGAGTCTAAACGATCAGGCGCTCACGCGCTTGTTGAAGTTGACCTCCTTGGAGGAGGAGCCACTCATGACGCAGTCGTATCCAGTAAAGCAAGGCGCAGAGGTCTTCGTCACAGTGGAAAACGGTGTGATGCGACACGCGCGACTCGATAACGTTGTGAACGCATCCTTTGATGTGGTGCAAGCCCGTTTTAAAGAGGCTTGTACAGCTCGTCTCGGCCAGTACCGTGCAGACGCCTTAGAAAAATTTATCCTGAATATTGAACAGGCGCAGGACGCAGGTTTAATCGGCGCGTTGATGCAATCTGAATAATGAAGAAACCCAACATCTTTATCCACACGAAAGTTAATCCTAATCATATGCGTCAGAAATCATGATTCAAGTACTAGAAGATTTTCTGCAAGCCTTCATCGCCGGTCTCTTGACGGGGACCAACTATGGACTGATGTGTGTAGGCTTAAGTTTGATATTTGGTGTCATGCGTGTGATTAATTTCGCACAAGGCGATTTCATGATGCTAGGTATGTATGCCGCGTATTATTTTTTTGGATTGTTCGGCGCCGGCATGTTGTTTGGCCCAAGTGTGGCGCCGTATCTTGCGGCCCTCGCTGCGGGACCCGTCATCTTTTTACTCGGCATCCTTATTCATAAGTATTTAATCAGTAGCGTGACAGGGGTGAAAGGCAGTGCATTAGAGGCAGATGGTCATTATGCTCAACTGATCCTGACCTTAGGCATTGCGCTGATTATGCAAAATGGTGGTTTATATCTGTTTGGCTCAACACCGGTTTCAATTCCAACACCTCTATCCTCGAATGCATGGGAGCTCGGTCCACTCTGGGGGGACTCCCTCAGTATGTTTGTCAATCAGGGGCAAATGGTTGCTGCGATGATTGCTGTCGTGGTTGTTTGCTTATTTGTGATGCTGATGAGTCGCTCCACACTCGGCAAGTCATTGCGCGCGGCGGCCGATAATCCCGAGGCAGCAATCTATATGGGTATCGAGGTCGATCGTGCCTACCGACTCGCCTTTGGTTTCGGTGTGGCGATTACAGCGATTGGGGGTGGCTTGCTGGCCTCCAGCTATCCCTTTCAACCTTATGTGGGTATCGATTATGTGATTGTCATGTATGCCGGGGTTGTACTTGGCGGCATGGGGAGCGTTTCGGGCGCATTTTTTGGTGGGTTGATGATCGGACTGGTTCAGCAACTTTCAACTTTGTTTCTACCCAATCAATTACAGAATTCAGCGATTTTTGTTGTGTTTTTGC
>CAIPID010000435.1 GCA_903865015.1 uncultured beta proteobacterium
GTGGTCCTTCACAGTAAAGCCTTTGCCATCTGGCGTGACTGCGAGTAGTGCGTTGAAATCCATCGGCGGATAACACAAGCCCGCCACGGCACAGCCTTGACCGTTCACGGTGAGCTTGACAGGCCCATGCGTGAGGGCCGTCGAATTCATTGAGGATATTTTCAATGGCAGTGTGATCACGGCCTCATTGAAATACAACTCCATTTCTTTATTAAAGGTCGCATCGAATTTGATCTTGCCTGCCTGGAATTGCGGTGCGCCCAATTCAATATCGTTGGGTTCGATTTTGAAAGTAAACCGTTCGCGATACATGTAGTAGTCGGGCGCAATCTTAAAGCGCACACGCACGACATCGGGCGACACCATTTCGGTATGCATCACAAATGCTTTTTCGGGATCTAGAAAACCATCCTCTGAAGCATGCACGGGTATCCATGCAAGCATCGCGCACCAGACCACGGCGCATACGATTGCCAGAGATTTTTTAATCATGATCCAGCAATCCCGGTTGAACTTGTCGACTCACGCACCCAGTCCAGATAAGGGCCGTAACCCGCAATGACTGGCAAGACAATTATTTCGGGGACGTCGTAAGGATGTAGTGCTTTGATGCGCGAGACTAACGCCTCTTGACGTGCCCAAGTTGTTTTAATCGACAAGGGGATTTCTTCTGCGCCCTCGACATCGCCTTTCCAGCTATAAACGGACAACACCGGCGCGCCAATATGGATACATGCAGCCAAGCCTTCTTCAATGACAAGATGTGCGATTCTTTTGGCGAGCAAAAGATCCGAAGCCGTTGTCATGACGAGGACGATTTCATCTGGCTGCATAAATACTTGCCTCAACTTATAAAGAGTGTCTAAGTACGTTGGTTTTAATTGTATCGCCCGCGCATGGATTGTAAGGGTTAGCCCTAATGCACGGGGGTGATTTTTTAATCAAATCGTCATATCTAGCACTTTAGCTCTAGTCATCGACTTATAATTGCCGTCACTTAAAGCGGCTGCATCTTGCAGCCGCTCATGCATTGCAGGAGACCGTTATGACACAATCGTCAAACACCCCATCAGCTCTGATTAATAGCTCACGCCGCAAACTCATACTCGGCGCTTCATCATTGCCACTCATTGGCTCGAGCAACCTCACATGGGCTCAAACAGCAACGTCACTGAAAATTTCGCATCAGTTTCCTGGCGGCACAATTGATAAGGGCGATTTCCGTGATCGTCTCTGCCGTAAATTTGCTGTCGAAGTTGAAAAGCGTTCTAACGGCACGATGAAATTCGACATTTACCCAGGCTCTTCGTTGATGAAGACAAACGCACAGTTTGGCGCTATCCGCAAAGGCGCGCTGGACATTACCTTTTTCCCACTGCCGTATGCGGGTGGCGAAGTGGTCGAAGCCAATATCGGCCTGATGCCAGCGCTCGTGACCAGTTACGAACAAGCAGCAAAATGGAAAACAGCTGAAGTCGGTCGCATGCTGACCAAAGTCCTCGCCGATAAAGGCGTGGTCATTCTGAGCTGGATTTGGCAGGCAGGCGGTATTGCTAGCCGTAACAAGCCTTTGATCAATCCAGAGGATGCAAAAGGCATGAAGATCCGTGGCGGTAGCCGCGAGTTTGACATGATGCTGAAATCTGCCGGTGCATCCGTTTTATCTCTGCCCTCGAACGAAATCTACGCTGCCATGCAAACAGGCGCGATGGACGCAGCGTTTACGTCCTCGACCAGCTTTATTTCTTTCAAGCTCGAAGAAATCGCCAAATCTTTTA
>CAIPID010000436.1 GCA_903865015.1 uncultured beta proteobacterium
AATCAGCATGGTTGGCACACGGATGTTGGCAGGATCATAAACTGGCTTGCCCGCGCTCCAGAAAATACGACTATCCATTACGCTGCCGTTAGGTGCTCGGACAAACTTTGGATCGGCTTTCGAGCCAACTGGATCGGACGCGAAGGTTTCTTTCGCCCACACTTCAAACCAGGCGTCGGGTTGTGGATTTTGTCCTGATTTCAAGCCCGTGTCTTTACGTTTGCGCGCCTGATCGATGGTGACCTGACGATATGCGCCTAAAGCACCACCGGAGTCCGTTAATGAGGCCGTCTTGCGCAGCCAGACCGGCGCGTAGAGTACTAATCGGTTGACTTTGTCCGAATGCCGGCTGGTATAGAGGCCAGTAATCGCTGTCCCCCACGAGTGTCCCAAGACATTGAGCTTGTCGAGTGAGCGACGCTGCCTGACCCAGTCAGCTGCAGCAGCATAATCGCGCGCAGCAGTATCGGTATCCGCGATTGGTTTACTGTCTGCAGCCGGGCGATCCATTTCGGCGGGGCGTGTTGACTTTCCGTAGCCACGAATATCAACCATGTAAACATCAAAGCCTTGTTGCGCCAACACATCCATCCAGGATAGTCCGTCGAGTCTTAGGTCGAAACCGGTCTCCGAAGGATAGGTTGCGCCATGGACAAATAACAGGACATTGTCTTTAGTGAAAGATTTAAGGCTAGATAAACGCTTATTACGCACATACAGCTGGATGCCTGCATCTGCGCCGGGCACCATGAATTCTTCTACGGTCAGCTGCGCGTTGGCTGCAACCGTTGCGGTATTTTCAATAGTGGAAAGTGGGTTTTGTTGCGTGGCGCAACCGCTGACAGCGAGCACTGAAAGGCTGAGCGCGATTGTGGAGAATAATTTTTTAATTTTCTTGTAATCAGAATGAATCAGCATGATGCGCCTTTGTCGGAGTGTTGAGCTCCGACAATGCTACCTGCTGGCTTGACCTGTGACTAGTCTCTGATCAAGGAATCGATTGTGCGTTGCAGCGCAATTGATGGTGATTTTTAGATCTTCAAGAGTTCAGTAAATGGTACTGAGCCAAGCTGAAAAGTTCTGATCCAGGCTGTACGATTCCTCGACCAAGCAGACCGGTTGCACCGTCTATACCAACCATTGCTATGGCTGCGATAGGGTCAACTCCAGATAAAACATCCATACCTGTCCTGATATTTAAATCTGAGAAATATGGATGCGTGTCGAGCATGAGGCTTTCTTTAAGTGCGCGCCAGTTGTTAGGTAACCAGTCATTTAGCGCCCCCGTAATTTGGGGTGCGCAGTGTAAAGCTTGTGCACCATAACCAGCAGCATCAATGACACCACTGTCACCAATCACCGGAGATGCAGCTATCCGTTGGTCAGATTGAATGAAAGGGCCCGCAGGCGCAGGTGCAGGGATTGTTATCCAGGATTCAGGAGATGCGGAAATCTTTATACCTAAGCGTTCACCATTGCCCGCCAGTGAAATAACAAGTGAGCTGTCACGATCGATACCATTTGCAGCTGCGGTATGCAGCATCAAGTGACAAGCAGCAATCCAGAGTGTAAGAAAGAAGAGAGGGCTATTTTCTAACATCGTTCTAATTTCATTAGGGGCAAGATTAGAAGCGAGTTGTGGAAACAAAATCTGATTCAAGGCGAGTTGTGCATGGGCAGTACTTGCATGCAGGTCGTCGCCTGCGGTGAGTCCCGCGCGAGCAATTGGAAAAAGCGGAATTGGCTTTTTTGAAATAATCGAATGAAGTTGAGGGGCCAGAACAGTGTCACGCCATTTAAGTCGCTCAATAACGTTTAAGTCGCGCGTGCCAAATCGAATTTGTGGCCCTGCACCGCTACTAAGAAGTGACCAGGCTTTGCTCGTTGAATTCAGATCGCTGATTTCAACAAGGGGAGAATTACAAGAGGCTACCGCTGCCAGAGGCATCAGAACATTGAATTGCAGTGCAGATACTAATCGTACCTTTCCAGAAGCGATCAGTATTTCTGCATCCTTGCTAGTGCTTACCCATCCTTCTTGTATGCAAACCAGCACACATGAAGAAAGGACTGGTAGTGAGGGTTTCGTAGGATTAATAAAGGGTGGACCAGCATGCAACAGCGTGTTAGGACCCAGTCCAATCGCATCTCGAGCCGTGCAGACGTTTGTCCATGCAGGCTCTACCTTGAAGAGTCTGGATAAAACATTGTGATTCGCTTTCAGAATTTGAACTGATCTATCGGTTGTATCGCGTTGCTGACTCATGGTTGCAGTGCTCCTTAGATGCCCATATACGCTTGACGCACCCTTGGGTCTTCAACTAACAGACGCGTCTCGCCAGAAATTCCGACGCGACCTGTTTCGATGACATAGGCCTGACTGGCTAATTCAAATGCTGTGACGACATCTTGCTCAACTAACAAAATGGTCAACCCCGATCGATTGATTTCTCTTAAAGAGTCGGCAAGTTTTTCGACCGCGCGAGGTGCGAGACCGAGGGATAGCTCATCGATCATCAGTAAAGTCGGCCGGGACATAATTCCTCTGCCTATCGCACACATCTGCTGTTCGCCGCCAGATAAAGTTGTTGCGTCTTGCTGCTGACGTTCCTTCAGGATAGGAAACATCTCATATACGGCTTCAAGATCGTGTTCTATTTCTGCCCGGCTTTCTCGTCTCAGATAGGCACCGATTAAAAGATTGTCCCTGATCGACATTCCTTTAAATAGTCTCCTGCCTTCCGGAACATGCGCAATGCCAGCGGTAAGCACCGTATCGGGTGAAGACCCGGTTAGGTCTTTACCGCAAAATTCAATTTTTCCCGCACTAACAGGTACCAGGCCTGATATGGTGCGAAGCAAAGTTGATTTGCCAGCGCCATTGGAGCCGACAATGCAGGTAATTTGACCGGCAGGGACTTCAAGGTCTACTCCCCACAGAACCTGGACATCGCCGTAGCCTGATTGCAAGTCAGTAATTTTTAGTAGTGGTGGATTAGACATGGGCAACTCCAGCAGTAGGCGCCATGCCCTGATGTCGTGCCGCAAACTTGCTGCCGAGGTATGCCTCGACTACGCGCGGGTCTGAAATGACAGTTTGAGGATCCCCTTGACTAATCAGCTCTCCATGATGCAAGACTAAGATCCGCTCGCTCAGTGACAAAACAACTTTCATTAAATGTTCAATCAGCATGATGGTAATGCCTCTTGCTGCAATGGCGCGCATCAATGCAAGCGCCTGCTCGATTTCTGACGTATTGAGGCCCGCATTGACCTCGTCAAGCAGCAGAACGCGGGGATTCATCGCTAAACTTTTAGCGAGTTCAAGTCGTTTGCGTGAGGGCAATGTCAGAGATGTGGCTGGGCGTAATGCGAGGGGCGCAAGCCCAACGAATTCAAGATGCTCCATGGCTTGTTCTTCAGCTTGTCTGCGATTCGACGCACCTGCTGCAAATAAAGCGCCGGCAGTTACATTTTCAAGAACTGTCATTTGTGGAAAAGGTTGAACAATCTGAAATGTACGTGCGAGCCCGCTTCGGGCGGCTTGAAATGGACGCTGGGCCGTTACGTCTTGACTATTGAAAATTACATTACCGCTGGTTGCTTTCAGTACTCCTGTCATAAGATTGACGAGCGTCGTTTTACCTGCGCCATTAGGACCAATCAGTCCAACGATTTCACCCTCTTTTAGCGAAAAGCTTACGTTTTTAACAGCATGCAAACCGCCAAAACTTTTAGATAAGTCGCGCACTTCCAGAATAGTGCTCATGCGTGCCTCGTCACATTAAGTTTGTGATCTTTTTTTGTGAATAGTTTTTTATAGTCAAGTTTCAGCAGTCCGCCCGGTAAAAAGAAAATCAACAAGACAATCACTACACCTAGGATCGCCTGATGATAATCAAGAAACTGTGCCCAGATTGTTTCTTCCATCAAGACGAATAGTGCTGAGCCAATGATTGGCCCATAGACTGTCCCCGCACCGCCCAGCATTGTCATGACAGGGACTTTTAGCGTGAGCAGTATGCCGAACGCATCCGTCGGTGCAATATATGAAACCCAGGAAGCGTAGATCGCCCCAACGGTCCCGCAATAGACTGCCGATAAGGTGTAGGCGATCGTTTTGTAGCGATTAACTGAAACACCGACCATGTCTGCGGCGTCTTCATTTTGATTAATACATCTCAAACCAAAGCCGAGCTTTGATCGGTCCACAAACAATGTGGTCAGCCATGCCATGAGCATGACGATTAGCATTGAGTAGAAAAATACCCTTGCGGCATAATCAGGACCGCCTTGAAAAATAGGTACATTTAACCCATCCCCTCCACCGGTCAGGTTTGACCATAGCGATGCGATCAAACGAAGTACCTCAACCATTGAGATGGATCCAATCGCAAAATAATGGCCTTTCATTCTGAGAATCGCCGCGCCGACAATCGCCGCGAACAAACTTACAAATATGGTTGCACAGACCCAGGCAAGCACCATAGGCATTCCCGCCTTTTGCAAGATCGCACCAGCGTAACTGCCTAGGCCCATGAAAGCTGCAGTCGAAAACGACGGGTAGCCTGCATAGCCACCAATAAAGTTCCAGGATAGGGCGAGCGCCCCGTACATGCAGACAAAAGTTGCGAGTCGAATGTAATAATTGTCAGCCATGAAGGGCATGGCAACAAGTAATCCAATCCATATTCCAAAAATAATGTGTGGAAATAGTTTTGAACGTGACGATATTGTCGACGGTAAAGAAATGGAGTTCGTATTCATTCGTAGCCTTTTTTGCCGACCAGGCCTGTAGGGCGGGTGATGAGCAAGGCCAGCATAATCAGGAATCCAAACAAAATTGCGTATTGCGCACCCATGAAATTCCCTACAATACTTTCTGTTAATCCCAGTGCAAGTCCGCCTACTAGCGCACCAGGAACTGTTCCGAGACCCCCGATTACACAAATAACAAAAGCTTTACCCAGCAGCAGTCCAGTTATGTTTGTCGTAATCGGAAAGACTACAGACATCAGTGTTCCGCATGCTCCAGCCATTAACGCGGCAAGACCAAAGGTCATCGCGTAAATATGTCCGACGCGAATTCCCATTAACGAGGCTGCATCGCGATCCATCCTGACCGCCACAATGGCGCGACCAATGCGTGAACTGCGCATGACGTAATAAAGAAGACCCGTTAATGCGAAAGCAAGCAGCATGGCGAGCAGTCTGTCGATGGGCAAAATTACTCCGCCAAGTGTGAGGCTGCCTAAATCAAGTGAAACGCGTCTGGGCGTGGCTTCGAACCCTAGGTTCATGAAGTTATAGAGAATCATGTCCAAACCGAACGTCAAGGTCAGCGTGGTCAGAACCGGACGGGTGATGACACGGTTAATCGCGAGGTATTGAATGAAATAGCCCATTACGAAAAGCAACCCGCATACAACAGGTAGAGAAACAAAGGGATTTATTTTGAAGTGAAACCATGCGAAAAATGTGAGGTAACCACCTAGCACGATAAATGAGCCGTGCAACATATTGATAACATTCAACACCCCCCAGACAAGTGAAAATCCAACGGCGATACAGGCGTACAGAGCACCGAGCATCAGTCCGTTGGCAATAATTTGTGCAAAAAGGGTCATATCGATCTGTCTGAAATGGGTGTTGAGTGTCTTGAATGCATTAAGGCATGACAATGGCGTTGGCTTGTTTGACCGCTTCGGGGAACAAAACGACTACTTTGCCGTTTTGCACCTGAATAATGGGTAAGTCACGACCTGCATTCATTCCATTCGCGCCAAATTTAATCGGGCCGTAAAAGGTCACGATATCCAAACTGGCCAGCGCATCACGGACTTTTGCTTTATCTGTTGTGCCTGCTTTCTCAATAGCTTTTTGTAAGGCGATCAAAGCAGCTGCTGCTGAGGCGTGCACATAATCTGGATCAGATTTTTCGAGTGCAACGTAGGCGTCATAGAAGCCTTTGGTCGAACCAAAGACATCGTCAGATTTATATTGCGTGGAATGGTGCCACCAGGTCGTACTGCTCACTCCATTAGCGAGAGGACCCAACGCATCGATAAACTCCTGATATGCCGGTCCGGTAATCATCGTCACAACAGGTGCAGTCACTTTCAGGTCTGCCATTTGTTTGCGGGCAAGGATCAAGTCCTTTGTATAGCCTGTGATGTAAATCCAGTCCGCGCCAGACGCTTTGATCTTAGACAGCGATGCGGAGTGATCCAAGGCGCCGACGGGATAAAACTCGCTATGCACCACTGTTAAACCCGCCTTTTCTGCAGCGGCTTGCATTGTGGCTGCCATCGAACGAGGGAATACGTCTTCACGACCCAAAATGGCAATTTTTTTAACTTGGGGCATTTGTTTGCCAAATGTCTCAATCATTGCATCGATCAGGCCACCATTTGGCGCGAGTGTGCCGAAGAGGAATTTGTAGCCTTGGTTGAATACTGATTCAGACGAGGCAACAGATGCCATAACTGGAACGCCATAGCGCTCAGCTACACCCGCGACCACTTTGGTATGGCCAGATCCGAAGGGAGCTGTCATGAAATCTACTTTATCCTGTGTGATAAGACGCTCTGCCATTTGCTGCGCGCGCTTCTCATCGGATTGATAGTCATAGCTGATGAGTTCAACCTTCATTTTTTTATCGCCGACCTGTATGCCACCCGCGTCGTTTACACGCTTAAGCCACATGTCGTAAGCAATTTTTTGTTTTTTTCCTTCATCGGCAAGACCGCCCGTCAAGGCGAGTGGCGCACCGATCTTAATAACGGACTGCGCATGGGCGCTTACGCTCAACACAAGCGCGCAGAGCAGCGTGATAAATGGTTTCAGTTTCATGACTTCTCCTGAGGGTAGGACAGAGAGTGGGTGGTGTAATTAAGTAGGCGAAAAACCAAAAACTTTTTTTATGCGTATCCAAATAGATTGCCAAAAGAGATTCCCAAGATCGAGAGGGATAGAAGCGGGTTGCGTCTTTGATGTCTCAACTACGGTCTGAGGTATTTCTTCAGTTTCAGACTCTGCATCAGCCTGAATATGGGTGCTGATCTGTTGCTGACTTTGGATTTTTAATTTCAAATTCTCAGCAAACGATTGAGTCAAGCGTTGTGCGATATCTTTCACAATTCCGCCACGTGAGAATTGCGCTAACGGCCCAGTGATCGTGTAGTCGACAACGACAGTGACCTGGGTGGAAATAGTGTCAATTAAATCCGTTAGTTGAGTTAAGCTGAATCGAGCCTCGCCTTTCACACGCGACCCGCTTTTTCGATCCGCACCGCTGCCTGATATCTTTCCGCTAAAGGTTTGATCGTCGTACTCAATTTCACCGTCGCCGGTAAAAGCCGCGACGATCGGTCCTAGTTTTACGGTCATACAAATTTTTAAAATACCTGATTCGGGTGCGGCAAGTAGCGATGCGCCTGGCAGGCAAGTTACGATTTCCTCTACGTTTTTAAATGATTTCCAAACCTCAGAAGCAGAGTATGGGATATTGAATGATTGTTCGATTTCCATCTTGATGGTCCTGTTATATCGCCGTGTTCGGAGCAAAGATGTTTTCTTTTCGTGATTTCAATACGCTGCTGATGGCATGGATAATGCCTGTGTATCCTGTGCAGCGGCAGAGATTGCCTGACAACTCAAGTCGTATCTGATTTGTATCTGCGTCAGGTAAGCGCATCACGATGTCTCGCGCAGTGGCAAGCATGCCAGGCGTGCAATAACCGCATTGCAATGCGTGATGCGTACTAAAGGCCGCACGCAGCTGAATCATGATTTCGTCGTCGTCAAATGACTCGATTGTCTGTACATGTGTTCCACCGCAGGTTGTAACGCGTACCAGGCAAGATCTGATGGGTATGCCATCGACAATCATGGTGCATGCACCACACACACCTTGCTCGCAACCCAGGTTGGTTCCGGTCAAGTCATGATGGTCTCTCACGAAGTCAGCTAAAGACGTCCGAGGTTCGACTTCATTTTTTACTTTATTGCCATTGAGTGTCAGACTCACTTGTGTCATTGCATTTCTCCCTTCTTACTATCTAGCAATGAGACCGCGCGCAGCATCGCAACCGCATGCAATTTATACGCGTGCGTGTCTGATTCGAGCCCAGCGCTGATAAGTGCTGCATTGGCTAATGGCCCAGCTTGCCCACTTCTGAGTTCCGTAATTAGTTCTTGGGCGCGGCTCAGATGCGTGGGTGGGCCATCGGTCGCGCCAATCATTGCGCTGCAAATATTTCTTGAGGGATCAATTAAAAATCCCGCGGTAGCTTCGGAAAACTCACCGGGTTTTCGATTGATTTTGTAATAACTTCTGCGCGCTTCTTTTGATAGTTTTGGTATGCGTACTGCAACGAGTATTTCATTCTCTTGAAGCGCGGATGTGAATGTTCCGACCATCCACTGTGTTGCATCGATCTCTCTTATGCCGTGTGGCCCCGCAGCTAACATCGTGGCGTTGACCAGGGGCATTAAATTGATCCAGTCTGCGGCAGGATCCGCGTGAACAAGACTGCCACCGAGGGTTCCCCGGTTTCTCACCGCTCTGTAAGCAATATCTGCTGCAACGCTACGCATTAATCCACCCGTAGCATCGGGGATGAGACCGTCTTCTATCGCCGCGTGCGTAATTGCCGCGCCGATCGTTACATCGGACGCAGTTTCTTCTGTTTTTCGTAAAGCATCCAGAGCTGTAATGTCTATCAGCGATTCGGGTTGGGCCAGTCGCATATTCATCATGGGCCCTAGTGACTGACCTCCCGCTAGAGGCTTTCCCAAACCCTGACTCGCTGCGAGAAAACTAATCGCTTGTTCAAGTGTTTGTGGTTTTTCAAAATCAAAATTTGCTGATTTCATGATGGGATCCCCTTCATTTTTGTCAGCGCAGCGTGCTTGATGGCATTGAGAACAACGAACGGGCTAATGGGTAATTCATCAACCCGCGCGTCGATACTCCGTAAGGCGTCGTTGACTGCATTCGCAATAGCCGCTGGCGGTCCAATGGCGCCACTTTCACCTATGCCTTTCTGTCCAAACTCGGTGTAAGGAGCCGGCGTCTCCATATGTTCAATGCGAATAGTTGGGATTTCTGTCGCACCTGGCAACATATAGTCTGCCAGCGTCGAAGCTAAGGGCTGACCATCCTGGCTATAACGCATTTCTTCATATAAAGCGGTGCCGATACCTTGGGCTGCTCCTCCATAGACTTGACCATCAACAATCATTGGGTTGATGAGTACGCCACCATCTTCAATAATGACGTAGTCAAGTAGCTCTACTTTTCCATCGGCAGGGTCTACTGCGACCACGACGGCATGGCATGCGTAACTAAAAGTGCCTGTATCGCGCTGTGCCTGGTAAGTCGTGATGACTTCAAGACCCTGTGGATCCACATCCGATGGCAAAAGCTGCGGCTTGAGATACCAGATTGTTGCAAGCTCAGCGAGTTCAACGCGACCGGTTAGTCCAACCGCGGCATGTCCTGTCCACTGAACAGTTTCAATATTTTCTTTCAGAATCCACGCGGCTATCTTCAGTAGTCTGGTCTGAAGTATTTTGCAGGCTTGTCCCACAGCGCTGCCCGCCATGACGATTGATCTCGAGCCCCATGTCCCAGTGGAGTAAGGCGTTGTTCCGGTATCACCCAGTGTGACGCGAATTGAATTGAGATCTAGCCCCAGTACTTGGTTGGCAATTTGCGCAAGTGTGGTTTCCATGCCCTGACCGTGAGAGTGCACGCCTGCTCTTATCTCCAGCACGCCGTCTGGTGTGAGCTTGACGCCTGCAGGTTCGCGTCCAGGAACCATAGGAATACCCCAGCCATGGTAAACAGATGTTCCATGCGCACCCTGTTCGCAAAAGACAGATAAACCGATACCGATTTTTCTACCATCTTGCTCGGGTGATTGCTGACGTTTTCTCCAGGAATCAAGATCGATTGCTTTAATTGCGCGCCGGACACTTTCAGGATAGTCACCGCTATCGAAGTGCTTTTTTGTAATGTTGTCATAGGGCATCTCGTGGGCTTGTACGAGATTGCGCAGTCGAACCTCATAAGGTTCAAGACCCGCCATGCGAGCGATATCGTCCATGACACTTTCTATCGCATAGCAAACACCTGTGCGTGCCACACCTCGGTATGGCAGGATAGGTGGTTTATTTGTTGCGACTGACCATGTTCTGCAACGATAGTGGTCCATTTTGTATGGGCCTGGCAAGATGCTGCCTACTTGTGCGGCTTCGAGGCATGCGGAGAATGGATAGGAGGAATAGGCTCCTGAATCGACCATTGCTTCGCACTCGAGTCCGATCAGCCTCCCATCCGTATCCGCATAGGCAGTAATGTCGTAATCGTGTTCGCGACAATTGGCATTGGCTGTTAACTGTTCGCGTCGATCCTCGATCCAGCGCACCGGATGTTTAGTGTGCATGGCCAGCCATGCTACACAAATCTCTTCTGGCAGCAGAATACCTTTATAGCCAAATCCTCCTCCTACATCGGGCGATATCACACGCACTTGGCCTTCGTTCAGTCCCAAGCATTGAGCGAGCCCAGTGCGATTGATATGAGGCATTTGAGCCGCGGTGTAGAGTACTAGTTGATCGTCGCGCTTGTCCCAGTATGCAACGCAACCACGTCCCTCCATCGGAGCCATGCTTTGTCTTGCAGTACGTAATTTTCTATTGACCTGAATGGGAGCGGTCTGACGCAGGTTATCAAACACTGACTCGAGCTCCGCACCCACATTTGTTTCAAGAAATATGTTGTCTCCCCAGTGCTCGTGTACTAACGCAGAAGTATCGGATCTTGCTTGTCGCATATCGACAACCGCAGGCATTTCGTCAAAATCGACGAATACTTGTGAGGCGATATCCTCAGCTTGCGCTCGCGTGGGTGCTAAGCACATTGCAATCATCTCACCAACTTGGCGGACCTTTTGGTTCGCCAAAACGTATTGCTCAGAGGACTTAAATCCCGGCAAACCTGAGTTGGCGATAATTGGCTTAACGCCAGTAAGGTCGCTTAGCGTATAGATTTTTTGAATATACGCTTCTGGTTTTTCAATATTGGTAATAAGGCCATGCGCGATCGGGCTACGCACGAAAGCGACATCCTGCATGCCATGCATGCGGATGTTTGCAACGTATTGTCCCTGACCTCTCAAAAAGCGCTCATCCTCTTTGCGCTTTACAGAGGCGCCAATTCCTTGTCCCGTCGTTTTGAAGGCGTTCGTCATTGATGATCTGCTGTCTTTTATGCGGCTTGCGGAATTGGCAGTATGGTTGCGGTTGACTCGAATTTACGACCTGCCACCATGCAGAAATTCGGAGTGAGCATCCGGTCGGTCATGATCTGTGTGCCTTCGTTGTCTTTCATCATCCACCGTCCTCGCTCGTCATTGAGCACTGTGACATCAGCGATTGACCCGACAGTTAAGGTGCCGATTTTGTGATCTTCACGAATCAGTTTCGCTGCATTGATCGTACCCATTGGAACGACTTGTTCCAGTGTGAGTCCCAGCGCGAGCATGGTTGACATGGTTGATACGAGTGAAAAACGGGTGCTGCCGCTGAATAAATGCTCTTCGTCGGGATGCGATGAAGGCGTGCCCGCGGGAGCGGGTACCGTGGTGTTGTAACCGTGCATATCTGCACCCAGAGTATCCGGAATGAAACCCGCATCGATGACGGTTTTCGCTGCGTTGAAACTGAAATGAGAGCCATGTCCAACGTCGACTTTCAATCCTCTGTCCCTGGCTTCCTGAAGAAGCGGATGAACACGTCCGTTGACCTCAACAAATCCTCCGGGATGACGACTGTAAGGATGCGCCAGGACATCGCCTGGTTTTAACAAGTCCATGACTTGCGGCAAGATTTTGTCGGGGTCCACACCCATCGCTCCTGACGCGGGGGTCGGCCATAATTGACCGAAGTGGATGTAGAGCGGTAATTGCGTTTGACGACCGATTTCCGCGGCCTGGCGCATAACCTCTATGCCCCATCTTGCAAATCCACCTAATTCGGCATGTGCTTTGATGCCTCTGACCAAGTCTGGATTGGCAAGTGCAGCTTTGACCGTTGCATCAACATCGAGGCACTCCGGTCGATATAGTTCCGGGTAGTAATGGCCTTCAAGGCCACCCACCAGATAGGCCGAAAGAAATGCATATATACGACTTGATGATTGTTCGGCAATGAAATGTCTGAAAGCAGGTAAAGTCATGCAGCTTGGTCCGCCTTGATCAATCAAGGTTGTCACACCTGAATGCACGCCGCAGGTATCTGCATCGAGTCCGAATCTTCCGGTGACATACTTGAACACATGCGCATGGGTATCGATCAGGCCAGGAATGACGAGTTTTCCCGCGCATGAAATGATTTCGGCATTGCTCGGTATGGGGCTTGTATTGGGCGCAATTTTGCCGTCGATAATGATGAGATCTGCGACTTGATCAATGCAATTGGCTGGGTCGATAATTCTTCCGCCCTTTAATACGACTGTTGACATTGAAAGCCTCTCAAATTGTGCGATTTGATTTGAATCAAGCAAAAGTCGTGCCAATGTTGCAGGTTTTCCAATATGAGTGGTATGCCACCTATTTAAAAGGCGCTGTTTCTGTGATCGTAGAATTCAAAGTTTAGTTGCACAGTATTGGTGCGATTTCTGAGGGGCGCACACTTTTAATGCACTAAATAAATACAGTGAATTTAAATACACAACGTAAAATGTTTTAAGTAAAATTTGAAAAAATTAAAATGCAAACAGCGCTTCAGCTCTCGTCATCAGTTAGCCAGGCAAGCCATGAAGAGCTCCTCTCTGAGTTAAAAATGGTTCAGCAAAAATCAACTTTGCTTGGGCGCCCTGGATTTTTGATCAGACGCTTGCATCAGATTCATGGTTATTTATTTTCACAACAAACCGCTGAGTTCGGGATTACCCCTGTGCAGTACAGCGTACTCACTTCGCTCAACGAACATGGCGCGATGGATCAGGTCACGATTGCGCGTGAAGTAGGTTTGGAGCGCACGACTGTCGCAGAGGTGATCGCCCGAGTTGAATCCAGAGGACTGGTTAGTCGTAAGAGCAGTACCCTGGATCAGCGCGTAAAAATCGTGAAGCTCACCGCTAAAGGAAAACGACTGGTTGAAAAAATGGGTTCGGCAGTCACGCGTGCCCATGATTTAACGATTTCACCGCTCTCACAAGAAGATCAAGATCGCTTAATGGTGTTGCTCGTTCGGCTGCTAGAAGCAAATAACGGTATCGGTAATGTGCCGTTCAGGCTTGATTGAGGGCTTTCAAAGCATCTGCCTAAAAAATTAAATAAATTCCCATGTTATTCATAGGGTTATCTGGTCAATAATCTGATGACGCACGACATTCTCTCAGCTAGAATCAGGCGAGGCTCAGCCTAGCCAAACTCATACCTGATCGAGGATAAGAATAATGGAACTCAATGTTAATGGCGTCGTCCATAATGTGGACGTCGAACCTGATATGCCGCTGCTATGGGCCTTGCGTGAAGTGCTTGGTCTGACCGGTACAAAGTATGGTTGTGGCGTTGCTCAATGTGGTGCGTGCTCGGTTCAACTGAATGGTGAGCTGACACGCTCCTGTTCTATTCCGGTCTCCGCAGTGGCCGGTCAAAAGATTACGACTGTCGAAGGCATTTCAAAAGATGCCAGCCACGCTGTACAGAAAGCCTGGGTGGCGCTCGATATCCCTCAGTGTGGATACTGCCAGTCCGGTCAGGTCATGGCTGCCGTGGCCTTACTTAAGCGCGTGCCTAAACCAACTGATGCTGATATCGATGCTGCAATGACTAATATTTGTCGTTGCGGTACTTATCAGCGCATTCGCGATGGTATTCACGTTGCAGCGGGACAGAAAAAACTCGCTGATGTTCTGAAAGAGTACGCCACTGCCGGCGTGAGCAAAGCTTGAGGATCAAAACCATGACACAAGTTACTAAAAAATCAGCTTTGAATCCCTCACGTCGACAATTCATGGTTGCAAGTGCGACGGCCGGGGCAGGCCTTGCAATTGGTTTCAGCTTGCCGTTTTCAGCCTCAGCACAAACCGTACCACTCAAGACCCCCGACGAAGTCAACGTGTGGGTGGTCGTTAAACCCGATGACACCGTAGTGATTCGAATCGCACGTTCAGAAATGGGTCAAGGTACACGCACCGGTTTGGCGCAGTTGGTTGCCGAAGAACTCGACTGTGACTGGTCAAAAGTTACAACGCAAGAACCTACCCCTGGTGAGAACCTGGCGCGCGGCCGTGCCTGGGGCGCGATGGCGACCGGTGGAAGTCGCGGTATTCGTGATTCGCAGGACTATGTACGCCGAGGCGGTGCTGCTGCGCGAATGATGCTTTTGCAAGCTGCGGCAGATCAGTGGAAAGTCCCTGTCAGCGAACTGAAAGTCAGCAAAGGTGTGATTACCCATGCTTCAGGCAAGAAAACGACTTACGGCAAAGTCGCGGATGCGGCAGCAAAGCTGACACCGCCGGATACGAAAACCATTGTTCTGAAAAAGCCCCAGCAGTGGACGATCGCAGGTACATCTCTGCCACGTCTTGATACGGCTAACAAAGTCAATGGCGCAAAAGTATTCAGTATTGATTTGCGGCTGCCTGGCATGTTGTGCGCTGCGGTTAAGAGTTGCCCAGTGTTTGGAGGCAAGCTTGTCAGCTTTGATGAGTCAAAAGTTAAATCCATGCGCGGCATCAAGGGTGTGGTCAAGGTTGATGACTCAACAGTCGCAGTCGTTGCCGACACATGGTGGCGTGCGAAAAACGCATTGGAAAATCTGCCGATCGATTGGGATCTTGGACCTAATGCAAAAGCATCCAGCACAACGATTGCGGCGCACTTAAAGGAAGGTCTGGCTGCAGAGGGTGATTTCTGGCAACGTAAAGTTGGTGATGCACCCGCAGCGATCAAGAATGCGGCCAAGCAAGTCAATGCGGAGTATTTCGCCCCGTTTGTTGCGCATGCCACGATGGAGCCAATGAATTGCGTTGTAAAAATCGGAGGTGGTCGCGCAGAAGCCTGGGTGCCTACACAAAATGCTGAGTCATCGATTGCTGCGCTATCCGAAGCATCTGGCCTCAAGCTTGATCAGTGTGATGTGCACAAAATGGATCTCGGTGGCGGTCTCGGGCGTCGTGGCGGCACACAAGATTTCGTGCATCAGGCCGTTGCAGTCGCTAAGAACTTTCCAGATACGCCGATCAAGCTGGTCTGGAGCCGCGAAGAAGACATGACGCATGACTTTTATCGCCCGATCGCGATGGCTAAGATGTCAGCGGGTCTGGATGAGAAAGGCAAACTCGTTGCATTGCATGCACGCGTCTCCGGTCAGTCGATCAACGCCTGGCTCGCACCTACTGCAATTAAGAACAATAAAGATGTTCGTCAATTGCAAGGCTGGTATGAGGAAGCCGGTGATGCGCAACTAGGCTATACCGTTCCAAACCTGCTGACTGAATATGTCATGCGTAATACGCATGTGCCCGTCGGTCCATGGCGCGGTGTGAATACCAATCAGAACGGTATTTTCATGGAGTGCTTTATCGAGGAGTGTGCACGTGCAGGTGGCCGCGACTCGTTGGAGTTCCGTCGCGAAATGATGCAAAATCATCCCAAGCATTTGGCCGTGCTCAATGCCGTTGCTGAAAAAGGCAACTGGGGCAAACCATTGCCACCCGGAGTACATCGCGGCATTGCCCAATTCATGGGCTATGGCAGTTACTCAGCGGCGACTGCTGAGGTTTCTGTTTCTGCCTCTGGTCAAGTGAAAGTCCATCGTATGGTCTTTGCTTTGAACTCAGGCCATCACGTCAACCCATCGCAAGTTAAGGCCCAAATCGAGGGATCAGTTGTGATGGCGCTTTCTTCTACATTCAACGAAGAAATCACTATTGAAAACGGAGCAGTAAAAGAACAGAACTATCATTCGTATCTGTTGGGCAAAATGAAAGATACGCCCAAAGTCGAATGTGTACTCGTGCCGACCCATGATTTCTGGGGTGGTGTGGGCGAACCAACGATCTGCGTGGTGGGACCTGCAGTACTCAACGCGATCGCGGCGGCTACAGGAAAGCAATATCGCGAATTACCTTTGCGTAAACATGGTCTGACACTTGCCTGATATCGATTTGGCATTTACTAATTTGAATTAATCCAGGAGTTTTTTATGCCTATCCAGTTAAATATAAACGGCAAGCAGCACAATGTTGATGTCGATCCAAATACTCCTTTGTTGTGGGTCATTCGTGAACAAGTCGGCTTGACCGGTACAAAGTATGGTTGCGGCGTAGCACAGTGCGGTTCCTGTACCGTGATGGTCGAAGGCCAGGCAGTTCGATCCTGTTCATATCCTGTGAGCGCAGTGGGTAAACAAAAGATTCAAACAATCGAAGGCCTCGCAGCCAATGGCAAGCTGACAAAACTTCAGCAAGCCTGGATTGACCATCAGGTTCCACAGTGCGGCTATTGCCAGTCAGGCATGCTGATGGCTGTAACGGATCTGTTGAACAAAAATCCTAAGCCTACTGATGCCGATATCGATGCGGCCATCACTAATATTTGTCGTTGCGGCACTTTCCAGCAAGTGCGCGCTGCCATTCACTCACTTGCTAAAGCCTAAGGGGTCCAATATGAACGCACGCGTCCCTAATCTTGCACGTCGTCAATTTATCGTTGGTACGACTGCTGTCACGACCGGTCTTTCACTGGGCCTGACATTTCCATTCGCAATCGGTTCAGCCGAGGCTGCCTTGGCTACACCTGAAGTTGGTGCCTGGGTTGTGATTAAGCCCGATGATTCGGTGGTCGTTCGTGTCGTCCGCTCAGAAATGGGGCAGGGCACAATCACTGGTCTCGCACAGATGGTTGCAGAGGAACTCGAATGCGACTGGAATAAAGTATCTGTTGAGTATCCAACACCAGGCGAAAACCTCAAGCGCAAGCGCGTGTGGGGTGATTTTGGCACAGGCGGTAGCCGAGGCATCCGTACTTCCGAAGACTATGTACGTAAAGGCGGTGCTGCTGCGCGCATGATGCTGGTTGAGGCTGCAGCTGCGCAGTGGAAAGTGCCTGTTGCTGAATGTGTTGCTGCAAACAGCGTGATTACCCACAAGCCAAGCGGCAAAAAAACCAGCTTCGGTAAAGTTGCTGCCGCAGCTTCGAAATTACCGGTCCCAACAGAAATTACGCTTAAAGATCCAAAAGACTGGAAAGTCATCGGTCAGCCTAAAAATCGTCTCGATACATACCAGGACAAAGTTACTGGCAAGCAAGTCTATGGGATTGATTTACAGTTTCCTGGCATGCTCGTTGCTAACATTCGTGAGTGTCCTGTATTTGGTGGCAAGGTAAAAAGCTTTGATGCCAGTAAAGCCGCAGCCATGAAAGGCGTGAAAAAAGTTGTACAGGTGGGTGATAGCGCTGTCGCTGTAGTAGCGGATACTTTCTGGGTCGCTAAATCAGCGATGGATCAGGTTGCTATTGTTTGGGACGAAGGTCCAAATGCCAAGGTTTCCAGTGCCACAATCAAGACTATGCTCGAGGAAGGTCTGACTGCTGAGCAAGCATTTGTCGGAAACCAGTTTGGCGATATGAAAGCGGCCAGTGCAGGCGCTGCAACCAAAATCGAATCCACATATTTCTATCCATTCCTGAATCACGCAGCCATGGAGCCGATGAATGCTACAGCCAAGTGGACGCCAGAAAGTTGTATCGCCTGGGTCCCCACGCAAGATGGTGAGGCTTCCCTGGCAGCGGTCATCGCTGCTTCAGGCTTACCTGCAGAAAAATGTGATGTGAATAAGGTCAATCTTGGTGGCGGATTTGGTCGTCGCGGTAATTTCCAGGACTACACCACGCAAGCGGTCTTGATTGCCAAGCAGATGCCAGGCACGCACATCAAACTTATCTGGACGCGCGAAGAGGATATGACGCAAGGCCGTTACCATCCAGTCATGATGTGTAAGTTGACTGGTACTTTTGATGCCAATAAAAATCTGACTGGCATGCACATGCGTTTGTCAGGTCAATCGATTCTTGCGGCTGTACGTCCCGCTGTTGTGGAACAGCAAAAAGGTCGGGATCCTTTGGCATTCCAAGGCGTATTTGATGGTGGTGAGCACGGATTTGGTTATAAATTCCCAAATCTGATGGTTGATCATGCCATGCGTAATACGCATATTCCTCCTGGATTCTGGCGTGGCGTAAACGTCAACCAGAATGCTGTATTCATGGAATGTTTCATGGATGAGATGGCTGACGCTGCAGGCATGGATCCTATTGCGTTTCGCCGTAAGTACATGGGTGATTTCCCGCGTAACTTAGCGGTGCTGGATGCCGTTGCTGAGCGTATCGGTTGGACTAAACCAGCTGCGCCAGGCGTTTTCCGTGGTTGCGCGCAGGTCAAGGCTTTTGGCAGCTACGTTGCAGCTGCGTGTGAGCTCTCCGTCAAGGATGGTAACAAGGTCAAAATCCATCGCATTGTCGCCGCAACAGATTGCGGTTACGCCGTGAATCCGGCGCAAATCGAGCGTCAGGTGTCTGGATCATTCGTCTATGGTTTATCCGCCTTGTTCCTCGAAGAGTGCACTGTTAAAGATGGCCGTATCCAACAAACCAACTTTACGGATTTTGACTCGATGCGCATTGCTCAAATGCCGAAAGTCGAAACCATCATTCTTCAGGGTGGCGGCAAAGAGTGGGGCGGTATTGGTGAACCGACGATTGGCGTTGCTGCACCCGCAGTGCTGAACGCGATTTATCGCGCAACAGGTAAACGCTATCGCACCGTACCACTTAAAAATGAAGGCATTACGCTTATATGATGCAATTGAGGGTTGGATATACACGTACGGTTTATAGGTTTTTGAACTGTACTGTTGTGCTGAGTTTTTTAGTATTTTCCAATTCTCTGTTTGCGCAGTCATTAGGTAAAGACGTTATTGTCGAGTCGCTCTCCGGTATGCCCGGAGATGCGACCCGCGGTAAAGCTATTGTTTTAAGCCGACAAACCGGTCTCTGTATTTTGTGCCATAGCGGCCCGTTTCCTGAGGAAAAATTTCAGGGGAATTTAGCGCCAGATCTGGCTCTGAGCGCAGCACGGCTCTCTAAAGAGCAACTCAGGGCGCGAATCGTAGACGCCAGTCAGTTCAACCCGGCAAGCATCATGCCTTCGTATTACCGGAAAGATCATTTCACGCGCGTTGCCCCTCAATATGCTGGAAAGCCCATATTGAGCCCACAAGAGATTGAGGATGTTTTGGAATTTTTAGTGAGTCTTAAACCATGAGTAATGGCAGAAGAACATTCGTAGTGATGGCAGGGGCTGCTTTGCTTGCACCATGGATGCGTTCGCATTCGACGGAAGCCGAAGCAACACAAGCCATCAGGCAAATTGTAGGTGCCGCGAAGATCAGGACTGGACGGGTAGAAATTGATATTCCTCCACTGGTTGAAAACGGCAATTCTGTGGTGATGAAGGTGGCTGTTCAGAGTCCGATGACTGAGCAGGATTTTGTTCGGGCAATCCACGTTGTTGCTGAAGGAAATCCGCTGCCGAATGTTGTGAGCTTTCAACTGAGTCACCGTTCTGGCCGCGCTGAGGTCACGACTCGTGTTCGTTTGAATGATTCTCAGCGTATATGGGCCATCGCGCAAATGAGTGATGGTTCGTTTTGGCAGGGGCATGCAGCAACGCTTGTCACACTCGCTGCATGCACGGAGGTGTAATGAGTAAAACTTCAAGAACACTCGTGACCATGCCGGCGACGGCTAAGAAAAACGAAATCATTGAAATTCGCATCATCGTTCAACATGATATGGAGACAGGGTTTAGACATTCCGAACAAGGTGTCCGCTATGAGCGCGACATTATTCGTGAGTTTGTATGCACCTATAACGGGGTAGAGATCTTCAGGGCAGATTTGCATCCTGCCATTGCGGCGAATCCAATGATTACCTTCACCACGATTGCTATGGAAAGCGGGACTCTGGAATTCAACTGGAAGGGCGATAACGATTACGCCTCGTCCACAACCAGCAAGATTACAGTGACGTGATTGTCAACACAGTGAAACAGTTTTTTTTACTGTGCGCTTTATTGGGCGTGACGGGGATTGGTTTTGCTGACCCGACAGCTCAGGATCGTCAGTCGTCCTACGCGTTGATGTCATCCCAGACGCAGGCCATGCAAAACGACCCCGCTCAAAACCCCGCGACTTTCTGGGTGCTTGACGGCCAAACAATATGGCAGACACCCGCAGGTAAAAGTAACAAATCTTGCACACAATGCCATGGCGACGCTGAACAATCGATGAAGGGTGTTGCTGCTAGCTTTCCCAAAATAGTCAATAACAAGCTTTTGAATTTAGAAGGGCAGATCAATCAGTGCCGCACAGAGCGTCAGCAAGCAGCGCCTTTCGCGCATGAAAGTAAAGAGTCGCTATCGATTGCGGCTTTCGTAGCCACGCAATCCAAGGGCATGCCGATTACGATTGCGCAGAGTCCCGCGTTAGACAAGCATCTGCAAGCGGGCCATCAGCTTTTTGAGCAGCGGATGGGCCAGTTGAATTTATCCTGCGCACAATGCCATGCCGAGCGCTCAGGTCTGAAGCTTGCAGGAAATGTCATACCGCAGGCGCATCCTACAGGCTATCCGATCTACAGACTGGAATGGCAGACTGTGGGGTCGCTTGAAAGACGTTTGCGAAACTGTATGTCAGGCGTACGCGCTGAACCTTTCGCGTTTGATTCAAAAGAAATCGTAGACCTTGAACTCTATTTGATGTGGCGCGCGCGTGGCATGCCTATTGAAACACCTGCTGTTCGACCTTAATTGGAAGTGTGAACATGAAAAACTTTTGCAGATCAACCGCTCATCTTTTGGCAGTCTTTACGATTGTCTTGTTGAGTTGCTTTGACGCATGCGCCCAGACTCAGGATGCACAGGTGTTGTATCACCGGGCGCTTGCGGCAACCTGTGCGAATTGTCACGGTACCGATGGCAAAGGGATTGAGAATGCGGGTATGCCGATCATTAACCAGCTAACAGATAAAAATATGCTTGCTCAGTTAATGGCCTTTAAAACCGGGGAGCGCATGGGAACGATCATGCCGCAGTTAGCAAAAGGTTATACGGATGAACAGCTGCAGGTGATCGCAAGTGTTCTGGGTAAAAAATGATGAGGATGCAAAAATGAATCGTCGTTTGTTTCTTGGACAGAGTGCTGCTCTGGTAGGGTTAATCATGGGCGCGCAGGGAGTGGCGCGCGCTTCGAATCTAAAATCTGCGGAAATCATTGTTGTTGGCGCAGGTTACGGCGGCGCAACCACCGCTAAATATCTACGCTTGCTGTCAAACAATACCGCACGCGTGACACTTATCGAACCAGATCCGAAGTTCATTTCGTGCCCGCTGTCCAACCTTGTTGTGGGGGGCTCGCGGACACTAGAAGATCTAACTGTGCCTTACGATGCATTGCGTTCGGCGCACGGCATCAATATGATTCGGGAAACCGTCACGAAAGTCGATGCGGTTAAAAAAACCGTCACACTCTCCTCGGGCAAAAGTTTACGTTACGACAAACTTGTGTTGTCGCCCGGCATTAGTCTGATGACAGATAGTATCGAAGGTCTGAGCCAGGCCAACGCATCAGGCACCACATTGCAAGCTTGGAAGGCAGGCCCTGAAACAGTCGCGCTCCATCGGCAATTGCAAGCGATGCAGGATGGCGGTGTGTATGCAATCACCATTCCTGAGCAACCTTATCGATGCCCGCCCGGACCGTACGAACGGGCATGTCAGGTTGCTGATTATTTTAAAAATTACAAACCAAAATCAAAAGTGCTCATCCTGGATGCGAATCAGGATGTCGTCTCGAAGGGAGCACTTTTTAAAAAGGCTTGGGCTGATCTATACCCGGGGATCATTGAGTATCGTGCATCGCATACCGTCGTGCGTGTGGACGGTCAATCCAAAACATTGAAATTCGACATACAGGAAGATGTGCGTGCCGATGTATTAAATGTATTGCCTCCGATGCGTGCAGGTACCCTGGTTGTCGACGCAGGCCTGGCAAACTCCAACAAGCGCTGGGCGCAAGTTAATTTTTTAAATTTCGAGTCCACCGCAGCCAAAGATATACACGTGATTGGTGACTCAGCTCAAAACGCTGCGTTCATGCCTAAATCCGCCCATATGGCGAATCAGCATGCAAAAGTTGCCGCGGCGGCAATCGTGGCTGAGTTGAGTGGCTGGGATATAAATCCTGCGCCTGTACTGACGAATACCTGTTACAGCTTTGTCGATACGAAGCAGGTTGTCCACGTTGCGAGTGTTCATCAGTACAGTGCAACTGAAAAAACTTATAAAACTGTTGCAGGTTCGGGCGGTGTATCGCCCGGACCCACAGCGCTCGAAGGCACCTACGCCTGGGGCTGGGCGCGCAATATGTGGGCAGACGTCTTGAGTTAAATGGAGGCCCTAACCCCCGGATAGACTTTTCGCATCCTCAGCGACCGAACTGCCGTCCAGATGCAACGTGCAGTTCAGTGTGCGCACGGTAAACGGATGATCTGTATCAATCACTGTGACGGAGGTGTTGGCAATACGGTGAGGCATCGTTTGCGCACCGAGCGCCACACAATTTTCGAGGATAGTCTGGATAACAAGCCCATGACTGACAACCACGAGTGGTCCCTGAAGCTTAGCGCTTAGGGTAACTGCCTCGTCAAAGGCTTCTTTGACGCGTTTTGCAAAGACTTCTCTGGATTCACCATTTGGGGGTACTTCAGTGACCGTTGCCGGATCATGCCCAAGGCTGTCATGACTCTGGCCACGCCAGTCCCCGAAGTTTCTTTCATGCAGCAGCCTGCTGGTCGAGAGCGTTAGACCTGTTGCTTCAGCAATATATTGTGCAGTTTTATGCGCGCGTGGCATATCGCTGGCAAGAATGGCGACAGGCGCATAGTCGGCTATTCTTTGTGCAAGCAAGCGCGCTTGCTCCAAACCGCGCGGTCCGAGCTCCGTGTCAAACGGCTGGAATACGCGCGCAGCATTCAGTAATGTTTCGCCATGACGAATAAGGATAATAGACATGTCTGCAAAAACCTGTTTTTGTTGTTTAAGCCTGCTTAAATCATGATGATAATTTTTAACAAGCCCTATGGTGTGTTGTCGCAGTTTACTTCCGATGGCTCGCCAAACCGAACACTTTCTGACTTTGACTTTCCCGCAGGGGTGTATCCAATCGGCCGGTTGGACGCAGACTCGGAAGGTATGCTGCTTTTAAGTGACGAACCCGGGATGAATACCCGTTTGCTAGACCCAAAGCATGCGCATACACGCTGTTATTGGGCGCAAGTCGAAAACATCCCATCGCCCGAGGCTCTTAAAAAGCTTGCGAGAGGGGTCGATATTCAGGACTACACCACTAAACCCGCCAGAGCGTGGTTGCTTGATCCTCAGCCTGACATACCTCCCCGTGAGCCGCCTATCCGGGTACGTAAGAGTATTCCGGATTGCTGGATTGCATTGGAGTTGATCGAAGGGAAAAATCGTCAGGTCAGAAAAATGACCGCCGCTGTCGGCCATCCAACACTCAGATTGATGCGTGTGAGTATGGGGATTTTAAGCCTGGGAGATTTGGAGACAGGCACCTGGGCAGAGCTTACGCCCGCCCAGGTCAAACTTTTATTTAAGAGTGATAAGCACTAGTTTTACCCACCTTTCCCCTGAACACCCAGTACGAGTAGATCGTATAGGTCAGGATGATCGGGATAAGAAAGACGGCGCCAATCAACAGAAATTTCAGGCTGTTATCAGGTCCTGCAGCCGCCCAGATTGTGACGGATGACGGCACGATATAGGGATAAAAACTAATGCCTAAGCCGATATAGGACAAAACAAACAGGCACTGCGCAGCGACGAAAGGGGTGAGCTCTTCGCTGTTTTTTAATCCTCTGAAAAGGATTGCTGCGCATATCAGAACCAGGACTGGAACCGGTGCGACAAAGAGCATGGCGGGCCAGGCAAACCACTTTGACATGAAATGCTCGTGCAGGAACGGTGTCCACAGGCTTACAACACCAATCATGACCAGCATCAGTACTGCTGCGATACGCGCAAAGCGGTAGGCCATTGCTTGCACTGCTCCCTCGGCCTTGAGTATCAGCCAAGTAGAACCAAGTAAGGTATAGCCTATTAACAGTGCGCAACCAGTCAGGAGGCTGAAGGGGGACAACCAGTCCCACCAACCGCCCGAGTAAGCGCGTCCAGTCACCTGAATACCCTGAACCAGTGTGCCGAGTGCAACGCCTTGCGCGAAAGTTGCGACGATAGAACCGCCAGCAAATGCCCAGTCCCACAAGTACTTTCTGGTTTGAGTTTTCCAGCGAAACTCAAACGAGACGCCTCGAAAAACCAAAGCTAAAAGCATGATGAAAAACGGTGCATACAAGGCCGGCATGATAATGGAATAAGCGAGTGGAAAAACAGCAAATAAGCCCCCACCGCCCAGCACCAGCCATGTTTCATTACCATCCCATACGGGCGCAACGGAGTTCATCATCTCATCGCGTTGCGTTTCATTCTGGGCGAAAGGAAATAAGATGCCGATACCGAGATCAAAGCCATCAAGACAGACGTAGGCAATCACAGCAAAAGCAATCAGGCCAGCCCAAATCAATGCGTAGTCAACATTCATGGCTGTTTCCTTGTCTGTTCGTCATGCAGTGCAGGAGGAACAAATCCCGCTGCACGTACCGGAGTATTTCTGGAAAGCTCAGCCTGATCAGGTGATGGTGTGTGAGACATCAATCGAAGGATATAAAACACACCTGTACCAAACATTGTGAAATACACCACGATAAAAGCCAGCAGGGATCCACCGACTGCGGCAGCATCGATAGGTGAAGCTGATTGGACCGTTGTGAGTAAGTTGTAAACGGTATAGGGTTGCCGTCCGACTTCTGTCACAATCCAACCACAGAGCACGGCGACAAAACCGCTCGGTCCCATAAAGAGTGCGGCACGATGCATCAGCGGGGTCTCAAACAGTTTGCCCTTGAAGCGCAGCCATAAACTCCAGAGCCCCAGACAAAGCATCAGCATGCCTATACCAACCATACCTCTAAAGGCAAAGAAAACAATACCCATGGGGGGTTGTTCGGCAACCGGCCATTCTTTCATGCCTTGAATAGTTCCATCCATGGTGTGTGTCAGAATCAGACTGCCCAGTACAGGAATCTCAACGACATAATTCATTTTTTGTTCTTTGGAATCAGGGATGCCAAAGAGGATCAGCGGAGCGCGTGAGACGGTTTCATAGTGGCCTTCGATTGCAGCGATTTTACGGGGCTGATATTGGAAGGTATTCAGCCCATGTTGATCGCCCGCCAGGATCTGAATCGGTGCAACGATCGCCGCCATCCACATCGCCATCGAAAACATGGTACGCACAGCCTCGGCAGAGAGCTTGCCCTGCGCATCAGGAGATGCGGATAATCTTTGTTTGAGCAAATGGTAGGCGCCTACGCTGCCCACTAC
>CAIPID010000437.1 GCA_903865015.1 uncultured beta proteobacterium
AACTACGAGAAAAGCAAAGTACGGGTTTCTGTCGCGATTTTCGGACGCTCTACGCCTGTTGAACTGGATTTTAGTCAGGTCGAAAAAACCTAATTTTTTATTAACCCCGGGGAGCAAAGGCTCAACAGCCCAAGCGTTTGAACCCGTAAGGAGAAAAGCATGGCGAAGAAAATCGTCGGCTTCATCAAGCTGCAAGTACCAGCTGGTAAAGCTAACCCATCACCACCAATCGGCCCTGCCCTCGGTCAGCGCGGTTTGAACATCATGGAATTCTGTAAGGCATTTAACGCCAAGACCCAGGGTCTTGAGCCAGGCCTGCCGATTCCTGTTGTGATCACTGCTTTTGCAGACAAGAGCTTTACCTTCATCATGAAGACGCCACCAGCGTCAATTCTGATCAAGAAAGCTGCTGGTTTGCAAAAAGGTTCCGCACGTCCACATACTGACAAAGTCGGTAAACTGACGCGCGCACAAGCTGAAGAAATCGCCAAAGCCAAAGCACCTGACCTCACGGCAGCTGATTTGGATGCAGCCGTACGCACCATTGCTGGTAGCGCGCGCAGCATGGGCATTACGGTAGAGGGTCTCTGATCATGGCAAAACTTTCAAAACGACTCGCCGCGATTGCAGCTAAAATCGACCGCGAAAAAATGTACCCCGTCACAGAAGCAATCACACTTGTAAAAGAGTGCGCCACTGCTAAGTTCGACGAGTCAATCGATATCGCTGTTCAGCTCGGTATTGACCCAAAGAAATCTGACCAGCTCGTACGTGGCTCAGTCGTGTTGCCAGCAGGCACCGGCAAGTCTGTTCGCGTAGCTGTTTTTGCACAAGGCGACAAAGCCGAGCAAGCGAAAGCAGCGGGTGCTGACATCGTAGGCATGGAAGACCTGGCAGAACAAATCAAAGGCGGCACGTTCAACTTTGACGTGGTTATCGCTTCACCAGACACGATGCGTATTGTTGGTACGCTCGGTCAGATCCTCGGCCCACGCGGCCTGATGCCTAACCCCAAAGTGGGTACGGTGACACCTGATGTCGCCCAGGCAGTCAAAAACGCGAAAGCTGGTCAGGTTCAGTACCGTACCGACAAAGCAGGTATTGTTCACGCAACAATCGGTCGCGCATCATTTGGCGTCGAGCAGTTGCAGAGCAACCTTGCAGCACTGGTTGATGCTTTGCAAAAAGCACGTCCAAGCGCAGCGAAAGGTATCTACCTGCGTAAGCTTGCCGTTTCATCCACGATGGGTGGCGGTGCGCGCGTTGAAATAGCTTCACTGACAGCAGCATAATAGCCGCTGTTTGTATTACAAGACTTTGGGCTGCACCTGGACTTATCTGGGTGTTGCTGTCAAAGACCGCTGGAGCAGCGACTGGTGAAATGGAATCCTTCCATTTAACTATCAATGCTTAATCCCAGGATGTTACTGGATCCAGCGCAGACGGCGCCCTTGGAAGATTTCTAGTACAGAATTCGACCAGGATCGCCGCATTCGGTTGATGCGAGGGAATTTTCCCAAGCATCTTTTGATGGAGTGTTCAAACCGTGAGTCTCAATCGTCAAGAGAAAGCGATCGTAATCGAAGAAGTCACGACGCAAGTCGCGACCGCTCAGTCGATTGTGGTTGCAGAGTACCGTGGTCTGGACGTCGCCTCTGTTACCGTACTGCGCAAAACGGCGCGTGAATCGGGCGTTTACCTGCGAGTCCTTAAAAACTCGCTGGCTCGCCGAGCAATTGCTGGCACACCTTTCGAGGCGTTGTCTGCAAATCTCACCGGTCCACTGATCTATGGCATTAGTGCCGATCCGGTCAACGCTGCAAAAGTTCTTTCAGCATTTGCGAAAACCAACGACAAGCTCGTCATCAAGGCTGGCTCATTGCCAAATAGCCTTCTTGATAAGAATGGTGTGATGGCTCTGGCCACAATGCCTTCACGCGAAGAGTTGCTTTCGAAACTGTTGGGCACCATGCAAGCCCCGATCGCGACGTTTGTACGTACCCTCAACGAGATTCCAACCAAATTCGTGCGTGGCCTCGCAGCCGTTCGCGACCAAAAAGAAGCTGCTTAATCGCGCTTCCGGAATTTTATTGAACGACAAGCGATACCAACCCCTGGCTAATTATTAAATCTGGAGTTCTACAAATGGCTAACAAAGCTGAAATCCTCGACGCAGTCGCAAACATGACTGTTCTGGAACTGTCCGAACTGATCAAAGAAATGGAAGAGAAGTTTGGCGTGTCTGCAGCTGCTGCTGCAGTCGCTGTTGCTGCTCCTGCTGCTGGTGGCGCTGCTGCTGCTGCTGAAGAGCAGACAGAGTTCAACGTCATGTTGCTCGAAGCTGGCGCAAACAAAGTCAGCGTCATTAAGGCTGTTCGCGAAATCACCGGTCTGGGCTTGAAAGAAGCGAAAGATCTGGTTGACGGCGCACCAAAAGCTGTAAAAGAAGCTGTTTCTAAGGCAGATGCTGAAGCTGCTAAGAAGAAGCTCGAAGAAGCTGGCGCTAAGGTTGAATTGAAATAAACCTTGCCAGTGATCGCCCGGGGAAAGCTCCAAGCATTCCCCGGGCTTTTGCGCTTTCAGAAAACCCCTCTCGAAAACGGGGTCAATGCTCAGGGTAACCTGAAGTAGGACAACCGGTTAGTCGGGTTTTCTGAAGTCGTTATAAGTACCCGCAGTAAAAATAGTACACAGAAGTACCCAAAATTTAGTAGACCCTGTGGCCGTGGTTGACGGCCTATGACCTCGAGTCGGAGTGCTCATGCCTTACTCGTTTACCGAAAAAAAGCGCATCCGCAAAAGCTTCGCCAAGCGTGAGGACGTGCAAGACGTTCCTTACCTGCTTGCGACACAGCTTCAATCATACCTAACCTTCTTGCAAGCCGACACCTCACCTTCTGCCCGAAATGAGCAGGGGTTGCAGGCTGCCTTTAGTTCAATTTTCCCGATCGTCAGCCACAACAATATGGCCCGACTCGAGTTTGTCAGCTACGGCTTGGGCGAACCCGTGTTCGATGTCAAAGAGTGTCAGCTGCGCGGCCTGACTTACGCATCTCCTTTGCGGGCAAAAGTGCGTCTGGTGCTGCTTGACCGTGAGGTCAGCAAGCCAACCGTTAAAGAAGTCAAAGAACAGGAAGTCTACATGGGCGAAATTCCGCTCATGACGAATACTGGTTCCTTTGTCATCAACGGTACAGAGCGCGTGATTGTTTCGCAGCTGCATCGCTCACCCGGTGTGTTCTTTGAACACGACCGTGGTAAGACGCACAGCTCAGGCAAGCTGCTGTTTTCAGCACGCGTGATTCCTTACCGTGGCTCATGGCTCGATTTCGAATTCGACCCGAAAGACGTTTTGTTTTTCCGTGTCGACCGTCGTCGGAAAATGCCAGTCACAATCTTGCTCAAAGCAATCGGCATGACGCCTGAGTCCATCCTCGCGCATTTCTTTGAATTCGACCAGTTCGAAATCAAACCAGAAGGCGCAATGATGGAGTTCGTCGGTGATCGCTGGAAAGGCGAGATGGCGCGTTTCGACATCACAGATCGCAGCGGTAAGGTACTTGTTGAAAAAGACAAGCGCGTCAATGCTAAGCATCTGCGCGATATCACAACCGCAAAAATCGATCGCATTTCGGTTCCTGAAGATTTCCTGATCGGCCGTATGCTCGCGACAAACATCGTCGATGCAGAAACCGGTGAGCTGATCGCTGCAGCGAATGACGAAATTACAGAATCCACATTGACAGCACTACGTGCTGCCGACGTGAAAACAATTCAAACGTTGTACACCAACGATTTGGATTGCGGTCCTTATATTTCTCAGACCTTGCGTGCAGATGAAACAGCAGATCAGATGGCTGCACGCGTGGCGATTTATCGTATGATGCGCCCAGGCGAACCGCCAACCGAAGACGCAGTCGAGGCATTGTTCCAGCGCTTGTTCTACAGCGAAGAAACATACGACTTGTCACGCGTTGGACGCATGAAAGTCAACAGCCGTCTGGGCCGTGGTGATGACATCACCGGTCCAATGACGCTCACCGACGACGACATCCTGAAGACCATCGGTATTCTGGTTGAGTTGCGTAACGGCCGTGGCCAGATCGATGATATTGATCACCTTGGTAACCGTCGCGTACGTTGTGTGGGTGAGTTGGCTGAAAACCAGTTCCGCGCTGGACTTGTACGTGTTGAGCGTGCAGTCAAAGAGCGTCTGGGTCAGGCCGAAACTGAAAACCTGATGCCGCACGACCTGATTAACTCCAAGCCGATCTCGGCAGCAATTAAAGAGTTCTTCGGTTCGAGCCAGCTGTCGCAGTTTATGGATCAAACCAACCCGCTTTCTGAGATCACGCACAAGCGTCGTGTTTCAGCACTCGGACCCGGCGGTTTGACCCGTGAACGCGCAGGCTTTGAAGTCCGTGACGTGCATCCAACGCACTACGGCCGCGTCTGCCCGATCGAAACACCAGAAGGCCCGAACATCGGCCTGATCAACTCCATGGCGTTGTATGCACGTCTGAACGAATACGGCTTTCTCGAAACGCCTTATCGTAAAGTCGTCGACTCGTCCGTTACGGATCAGATCGAGTATCTCTCGGCCATCGAAGAAAGCAATTACGTGATCGCCCAGGCTAACGCCGAGCTCAGCGAAACCGGTAAATTTACCGATGAACTGGTAGCTTGCCGTCAGGCTGGCGAGACACTGTTGACCGCACCGGCAAACGTTCACTACATGGACGTCGCACCATCACAGATCGTTTCAGTTGCAGCATCGCTGATCCCGTTCCTTGAGCATGACGACGCAAACCGTGCATTGATGGGCGCTAACATGCAACGCCAGGCTGTACCTTGCCTGCGTCCTGAAAAACCAGTTGTCGGTACGGGCGTTGAGCGCACGGTAGCGGTCGACTCGGGTACAACAGTTCAGGCATTGCGTGGCGGTATCGTGGATCACGTTGATGCAGATCGCATCGTGATTCGCGTCAACGATGAAGAAAACATCGCTGGTGAAGTTGGCGTTGATATCTACAATCTGATCAAGTACACACGTTCAAACCAGAACACGAACATCAACCAGCGCCCTATCGTGCGTCGTGGTGATCGTGTCGCGCGAGGTGACGTGCTGGCTGATGGCGCATCGACAGACCTGGGCGAATTGGCTCTGGGTCAGAACATGCTGATCGCATTTATGCCATGGAACGGCTACAACTTCGAAGATTCGATTTTGATCTCAGAAAAAGTTGTTGCAGATGATCGTTACACTTCGATTCACATCGAAGAACTAACGGTTGTGGCACGCGATACCAAGCTTGGTCCTGAAGAAATCACACGCGACATCAGCAATCTGGCTGAAACCCAACTCAACCGTCTGGATGACTCGGGTATCGTTCACATCGGCGCCGAAGTCCGCGCGGATG
>CAIPID010000438.1 GCA_903865015.1 uncultured beta proteobacterium
CGTTTGTTCTGGCTCGAAGATGCAACACCTGCTGAAAATCAGGATGCCTTCAAACTGATCCGGCAACACACGACTACTCCATTAGCTGTCGGTGAAGTATTCAACAGCATTTGGGATTGCAAAGATCTGATTCAACATCAACTGATTGATTACATCCGCACAACGGTTGTCCATGCTGGAGGTATTACACATTTGCGTCGTATCGCAGACCTGGCCGCCTTACACAATGTGCGGACAGGTTCACATGGAGCGACAGATCTGTCGCCAATTTGTATGGGCGCGGCATTGCATTTTGATCTGTGGGTACCTAATTTTGGAGTCCAGGAACATATGCCACACACGGAAGAAACCGATGCTGTTTTCCCTCATGCCTACACCTTTGACCGGGGGTTCATGTATCCAGGAGATACTCCTGGCCACGGGGTAGAAATTGATGAGAAACTTGCCGCGAAATATCCCTACAAACGTGCGTACCTGCCGGTCAACCGGCAGCAGCACGATGGCACACTGACCAACTGGTAGGGCAAACCGGTAAAAATATGTCAAATGTTAAAAGCAGCATGCCCAGACTGCATCCCGACACGCTTGGCCAATTATCGCAAGCGGTCTTAAAACCTGACTACGCACGCATTGAACTGAAATCCGGAATTTTGCATATCGGGATTGGTGCGTTCATGCGCAGTCATCTTGCTGCTATCAACGAAACTGTCATTCAAAAAAATCGCCAAAACCCCGAAGCAATGGACTGGGGCATTGTTGGCGTATCACTTCGACAACCAGATACCCGTGATGCCTTGGAGCCGCAAGAGGGTCTATACACACTAGCCATCAGAGATGCAGATTTGACCGGCCATCCCCGACAATCACTTCAGGTGATTGGTTGCGTAAAGAGCATACTGGTCGCCCCCGAAAATCCGCATACAGTACTTCAACAAATCGCTCACTCCGATACACGCATAGTAAGCCTGACCATCACTGAAAAAGGCTACTGCCACATACCGGCAACAGGACTATTGCAATTCGATCATCCAGACATTTTGCATGATTTGCTACATCCTGAGTCTCCTCGCACAGCGATTGGTTTCATTGTCCATGGATTACATCTTCGCAAAATGCATGCTAGGGGTCCGCTGACTTTGATGTCACTGGACAATCTGCCTTCAAACGGGCACTTATTGAGCAAGCTCATCATCGCCTTCGCTCAGAAAGTGGAGATGCAATTAGCCTTATGGATTCAAGAAAATTGTAAATTCCCATGCTCAATGGTGGATCGTATTGTTCCGCGCACGACACCTGCAGATCAACAAAGTATTTCTGCTGAATTGGGCGTGGCTGATGCTTGGCCCGTTATTGGAGAACCCTTTATTGACTGGGCCATCGAGGATGACTTTGCATGCGGACGGCCTGACTGGAGCATTGGCGGAGCAAGGTTTGTAGCGACAGCCGCAGCATGGGAAACATTGAAACTTCGCATGGTCAACGGTACCCACTCCTGCATTGCTTATCTGGGTTCTGTCGCCGGCTGCCATACGGTGGACGTCGCGATCGCAGAACCTGCATTACATGCTTGTATTAACGCACTGATGCAACACGAGATTGAACCAACGCTGCCAGCCTTGCCGGGGTTGAATATCGCAGACTATCGCGCGAGTCTGCTCAAGCGATTTGCTAACCCTGCACTGGCGCATCGTACCCAGCAAATCGCAATGGATGGATCACAAAAGATTCCACAACGATGGCTTGGCACGGTTACAGATCAAATTTCTGCAAAGCGGGATATCAGTTTGCTCGCGCTCTGTCTCGCATCATGGCTGCGTTACCTGCAAGGCTATGACGAGTCTGGTCAGACTTACGAAATTAATGACCCTATTGCAAAGACGCTAAAAGATCAATTCAATGCAAGACCTAACCTATATACGGATAAGCAAACATGCGAGCAACGTGCACTAGCATTATGCAGTTTTGAGCCCGTATTCGGGCTCATGGGCAAAATGCCCGACAGACGACTAGTCGCGACTATCGGGCATCACTTATATTTACTCAATACGCTAGGTGTAGTTCAGACCATCAAGCAGCTACTGAATCCACAGGCTGGTTGGTCATCAAAGCCATGAGGCGTGCGAGCTCTTCGCGCAGCTGACGGCGATCAAGAACCATATCAATCGCGCCTTTTTGCTGGAGAAACTCCGAGCGCTGAAAGCCCTCGGGGAGTTTTTCACGGACGGTGGATTCGATCACGCGTGGACCCGCGAAACCGATCAGGGCACGGGGCTCACCGATCACCACATCACCCATAAAAGCAAAGCTTGCGGAGACACCACCCATGGTTGGGTCGGTCAGAATGCTGATGAAAGGCAGACCAGCCTCAGACAATCGGGTCAGCATGGCATTGGTTTTAGCCATCTGCATAAGAGAAAACAAACTTTCCTGCATGCGTGCACCACCTGAAGCCGCTACGCAGACAAACGGCACGCGCTGATCAATCGCCGCCTGTACACCTCGTACAAACCGCTCACCGACCACGGAGCCCATCGATCCACCCATGAATTCGAATTCAAAGCAGGCCAGCACGCACGCCACGCTACGGATCGAGCCACTGACCACAACAAGTGCGTCGGACTCACCCGTCTGACTGACGGCCTCTTGGATGCGTTCTGGATATTTACGTGAATCTTTGAATTTCAGTGGATCCATCGAGCGCGTGTTGCCACCAATCTCTACGCGACCTTCGATATCAAGCAAGGACTCGATGCGGGTACGGGCATTGATGCGCATATGGTGATCGCACTTTGGACACACATGCAGATTAGCCGCCAGATCCTCGTTATACAAAACAGATTCGCAGGAGGGGCACTTAACCCACAGACCTTCAGGAACGCGCCGCGTGGCAGGCGTTGCGACTTCTGCGTGTTGAGATTTATTGATGCGAGGAGGAATTAATTTGCCTAACCAGCTCATGATGTTTATCCGTTCTGAGAAACGACATGCCCTTCTGGGCGGGCAATGGCAATCGCTTTTGAAATTCCATTCAACCAGCTGGCACCGGCATCGATCGCAGCCTGAGACTGTTGCTCTGCGGGCAGGCCCGCGCATGCTTTCGTCATCGTATCAATCAGTTTGCTGCCAATCACGACGGCATCAGCCACCAGACTGACGCGCTGTGCACTGCCGGCGTCGCTAATACCGAAACCAACGCCAACCGGCAAATTCACATACTTGCGAATACCTTTGAGGCGTGTTGCGACGTCAGAAGTATCGAGATTACCCGCACCGGTCACACCGTTCAGCGAAACATAATAAACATAGCCACGCGCGATCTCACCAACCGCCTTGATGCGCGCTTCGGTCGAGGTCGGCGCCAAAAGGAAAATCGGCGCAATGTTGTGCTTTTCGAGCAGATTCAGAAAATCACCGATTTCTTCGGGCGGATAATCGACCGTTAGAATACCGTCGATACCGACATTGGAGGCTTTTTCTGCAAACTGCTGTTGGCCCATTCTCTCAATCGGATTGGCATAGCCCATCAGCACGATGGGGGTTTGCGTATCCGTTGCACGAAACTCAGCCACCATGTCGAGGACATGACGCAGGCCAATACCCTGGGCAATCGCATGCTCGGCTGCTTTCTGGATCACGGGGCCATCAGCCATCGGATCTGAAAACGGAATCCCAAGTTCGATGACATCTGCGCCGGCGCGAACCAGCGCATGCATAAGGGGGACGGTGGTCGCAGGCAAGGGATTACCGGCAGCTATATACGGAATAAGCGCCGCACGCTTTTCAAGTGCCGCGCGCGCAAAGGCGGCGGCAATGCGGTCTGTATGTTGAGCCATGAGAGTTACAACCTTTAAAGCACAAGGCCGGCGCGTGTCGCGACGGTGTTGATGTCTTTGTCGCCACGGCCTGACAAGTTGACCAAAATGACCTGGTCTTTTGAGAGTGTGGGGGCGAGCTTGGCCGCGTAGGCTAAAGCATGCGATGTTTCTAACGCAGGGATGATGCCTTCAATGCGGCAGCAGTGATGGAACGACGCTAAGGCCTCATCATCTGTCACGCTGACATATGACGCACGACCGCTGTCCTTGAGCCACGCATGCTCCGGACCAACACCAGGGTAATCAAGACCAGCAGATACGGAGTGCGTCTCAATGACTTGTCCATCCTCATTCTGGAGGACGTAGGTACGGTTGCCATGCAACACACCCACACTGCCCATCGTGAGTGACGCAGAGTGCTTGCCGGTTTCAACACCCTCGCCTGCCGCCTCAACGCCAACTAGCTTAACGTTTTCATAAGGGATATAGGGGTGAAAAATACCCATCGCGTTAGAGCCACCGCCGACACAAGCCAGCACATAGTCCGGCTGACGCCCGGCATACAGAGGCATCTGCTCGATCGACTCTTTGCCGATCACTGAATGAAAGTTACGCACCATCATTGGATAGGGGTGAGGACCGGCGACTGTGCCGATAATGTAAAAGGTATCGTCGACGTTGGTGACCCAGTCACGCATGGCCTCGTTCAACGCATCTTTGAGTGTCTTGGAGCCTGATTCAACCGGCACAACCGTCGCACCCAGCAATTTCATGCGAAATACGTTGGGCGACTGACGCTTGACGTCTTCGCTGCCCATATAGACCACACATTCCATGCCGTAACGCGCGCAGACCGTTGCAGTGGCTACGCCGTGCTGACCGGCACCGGTCTCAGCAATAATGCGCTTTTTACCCATGCGTCGGGCAAGCAATGCCTGACCCAGGCTGTTGTTGATTTTATGTGCGCCCGTATGGTTGAGGTCTTCGCGCTTAAACCAGATCTGGGCACCGCCGAGTTCTTCGGACCAGCGGCGAGCATGGTAAACAGGGGTTGGACGACCAACGAAATGTTTAAGCTCGTACTCGAATTCAGCGAGGAAATCAGGGTCGTTGCGATATTGGTCATAGGACAGACGCAGCTCTTCGATTGCTTGCATCAGGGTTTCAGCAGCAAATACGCCACCGTAGGGACCAAAATGCCCTTTGGCATCAGGAAAATCATAGGGTTTCAAGACAAGATCTCCGAAATGTACCGCGCTGCACGACCCGCAGCCTAGTAATTCGCACCATAGCGAGCTTTGATTTTACATTAACGCCGCTGCGCTGAAACCACACCTGACACCTCTGTGAGAGCGGTTAAAGCTCGCGTCAGTTCTGCACCATCATGGACCTCTACCGTAAAGCCCATCTGAGCGATCGAGGCCTTACTTTGCGTATTAACCGCCACCACATTTAACCGTAAACGCGCAAACACTTCAGACAAATCCCGCAATAAGCCGGGGCGGTCCTGAGAGCGAATGCTCAGATCCACCGGATACACCGTGGCAGCCATATGACTGCCCCAGGCGACTTCGATCACGCGCTCTGGCTGTCTAGCCGCCAGTGCGGCATAGCTCGTGCAGTCCTCGCGATGGATAGACACCCCCCTGCCGCGCGTGACAAAACCACTGATTGCATCGGGTGGGGCGGGCCGGCAGCAGCGGGCCAGTTGCGTCATGAGCGACCCGACTCCCACCACCAGCACCCCACTCTTGCCGGTTTGCGTCGCGCTATTGGCGCGGGCTTCATGCCGGACCAGAGTCTCCGGGGTAATTTCAGGCTCAGGCACAACAGGCTGCAAAATCGCATCAATCTGGCGCAGGCTGAACTCCTCTTTGGCCGCGGACACATACAGATCATCGGCCTGTGCAAAACCAAGTTGTTGCGCGAGATGTTCCAGATTAATCGCCGTTTTACCCAGACGCTGCAATTCTTTTTCTACTAGCGCCTGTCCCTGAACGATACGCTGCTGTAGTTCAATCGCGTTAAACCAGGCGCGCACCTTGGCGCGTGCGCGGGGACTGGCTAAAAACCCAAGCTGAGGATTGAGCCAGTCGCGCGAAGGGCCACCCGACTTGGTGGTCACGATTTCGACAGTCTGCCCCGTCTGCAACTGAGTTTGCAAGGGAACCATCTGCCCATCTATGCGAGCACCACGGCAACGATGCCCCAGATCAGTATGTAAATGATAAGCAAAATCTACCGCAGTCGCGCCCGCAGGTAACTCAAGCACCCGCGCTTGCGGAGAGAGCACATAAATCCTGTCTTCTGCGGGTTTTTGCGCGACCGGCGCAATCATTTGATCGGGCTTTGCGGCAGCTTCGTTATTCCATGCCAGCAGCTGACGCATCCAGGCGAGCTGCTGATCATATTGGAGCTGTGCAGGCTGCTGTGGCGTAACAGCCTGATTTGATCGGGAACCAGACTCTTTGTAGCGCCAGTGCGCAGCCATACCGTACTCAGCAAACTCGTGCATGGACTGGGTACGGATTTGAACTTCAAAGGGGCGTCCCGCCTCGTCGGCTACGACCGTATGTAAAGACCTGTAGCCATTGGACTTGGGGCGAGAGATATAGTCATCAAACTCGTCAGTGACAGGAACCCACAACTCGTGCACCAGACTAAGCGCTGCGTAGCAATCACGCTCATCGGGCACGATAATACGCAACGCTCTGACATCAAACAACTCAGAAAATTCGAGATTTTTGTGACGCATCTTGTTGTAGATGCTGTAAATATGTTTGGGACGACCAGAAACCTGCGCCGTCACACCCATTTGCTTGAGCGCCTGGGTAAGTTTTTCTACCGTTTGGGTAATAAAGGCTTCGCGCTCGATACGTTTTTCTTCGAGCAGGCGGGCGATGTCTTTATAGCGTGTGGGATCGGTAAATCGAAAGGCGAGGTCTTCCATTTCCCATTTAATTTGCCAGATTCCCAGGCGATTGGCCAGCGGCGTATAAAGGTCTAGCGTTTCACGTGCAAGCGCAGGGTCACAGGGTGTTTTGGAGGCTGCATACCAGCGCAATGTTTGCAATCGCGAAGCGAGGCGAATCAACACAATGCGCAAGTCAGCGGCCATCGCCAGCAACATTTTGCGCAGCATTTCTTTTTGGGCAACGGAGTCCAGAGCAGTCTGGCTCGCACCACTAGCCAAACTACCCAAACGCAACAAGGCGCGTGTCCCTTGAACAAGGCGGCCAATCTCGACACCGAATTGCTGGGTCACGTGATCCGTCGATTTGGTAGAAGCACTCCCAGCCATGTCGGGCAAAGCGATCAGCAGGGACGCTGCACGCGTTTGGGCATCCGCCTGCATCCCGGCCAGCACGGCGGCCGTTCCCAGCGCATGATCGATCAATGGTTCGCCCGAAGGCATTTGCAGCCCGGCAAATTGTGGCGTTGCCCAATCTGCCGCGCGCTGCACTAACGCTTGATCGTCGTGACTCAAACCAACGACCAAAGAAGCATTCATCAGACGGCCGCAGTCACCACGATTTCAACTTTGTAGTCGGCGCTTGCCAGACGTGCTTCGATGGTGGCGCGTGGAGGCGCATTACCAGCAGGTACCCACTCATCCCAGGCCTTGTTCATGCCATCAAACTCTTTCATGTTGGCCACCATGATCTGCACCATGAGCAGGCGCGTTTTGTCAGTACCTGCCGAGGCAAGCAGCTTATCGATCACGGCCAGAATCTGGCGTGTCTGACCTGTGATGTCTTGTGAGGCATCATCGGCGACCTGACCTGCCAGATAAGCTACGCCGTTATAGACTGCCATATCAGAGAGTCGCTTGCCGATATTTACACGAGTGATATTGCTCATTGAATTTCC
>CAIPID010000439.1 GCA_903865015.1 uncultured beta proteobacterium
GATCTACAAGGTTTGTGGAAAAGAAAGTTCTGCACAGGTGGCTTGCTCCAGTTGTCACGCGTCGATTGATCCACATGACGTGCAATATCGCAGTGGACCCGGCGCAGGGATGCAGGCGCGTGATCTCGCTCGTAAACGCTCCAGGCGTGCGTCAGACCCAGAGGTACTTGAACGTGTTCGTCCTTGCTCGGTGGCACGCACCTTGCAGATTATTGGTGATCGCTGGAGCTTTTTACTGATTCGTGAAATGTTTTTTGGCGTCCGCAGGTTTGATGCGTTCCAGGAAAATATTGGAATTGCCACCAATATTCTCACTGATCGACTGCAACGATTGACCGGTCATGGAATCATTCAGAAACAAGCTTATCAAAGTCGTCCTCAGCGGTTTGAATATCGGTTTACGCCTAAAGGGCACGACTTGTATGGACCCATGATCGTCATGATGCGCTGGGGTGATAAGTGGCTTTCTGATGGCAAGCCCCCTTTGTTGCTCAGACATACGCAATGTCAGCAAGATTTTTACGCGCAAGTGGTCTGTAGCGAATGTAGTCAGGAATTAATTGCAGGAGAGATGGGGTATCGCTTGCGTTATGACTTAACAGATGAATAACGCATGGTTGTTTGAAATGTAGGACTGTAGTTTGTGATGTGTAGTTGTTAGTTGAACTTATTTATTCATAAAAAAGTTTGGAGAGAGACAATGAAACTAAAATTAAAAGCAATTCAATGCGCACTCGCGCTTGCTATGGCAGCAGGTGGTGCTTCGGCACAAACTGCAACCAAGCCCTTACGAATCGGGGTGATGACTGATTTGTCTGGGCAGTTTTCGCATGAGTCAGGCACTGGGGCTGTTAACGCTGTGAAGATGGCGGTACAGGATTTCGGTGGAAAGGTGCTTGACCGTCCCATCGAAGTCTTGGTCTCCGATCATCTTAATAAGCCGGATGTGGCAGCAGCTCGTGCACGCGAGTGGTTTGATACGCAAGATGTACGGATGATTAATGAGTTGATTAACTCGGGTGTGGCCTTGTCCGTGGTTGGTGTTGCTAAGGAAAAAAATCGGATCGCAATTGTTAATGGCGCGGGTTCTTCCAGACTGACTGGTGACGCCTGCACCCCCAATAGCATTCATTACGCCTACGATACTTATGCCTTGGCTCAGGGTACAGTTGACGAAATGATTAAAAAGGGAGGCGATAGCTGGTTCTTCCTGACTGCAGATTATGCTTTTGGCCATGCCCTTGAAAGCGATGCAACTAAAGCAATTGATCGGGATAAAGGTAAAGTGTTGGGCGCTGTGCGCTATCCGATCGATACCTCGGATCACTCATCATTTCTCTTGCAGGCACAAGCATCCAAGGCAAAAGTGGTCGCAATTGCCGGATCGGGGATGGGTTTTATTAATGCAGTTAAATCCGCACAGGAATTTGGTTTAACCAAAACACAAACGCTTGCTGGTTTGTTGGTTTGGTTGACTGACGTGGATGCCATGGGACTACAAGTTGCGCAAGACCTGACGTTGACAAATGGCTTTTACTGGGATCGTGACGAAGAGACGCGTAAGTGGTCAAAACGTTTCTTTGAGTTGAACAAGCGCATGCCTACGATGGCTGATGCAGGTGATTACTCATCTACGTTGCATTATCTGAAAGCGGTTCAGGCTGCAGGTACAGATGATACTGCGACTGTGATGGCAAAAATGAAAGCCACACCGATCAATGACATGTTTGCGAAAGGGGGCAAAATCCGCGAGGATGGACGTATGGTGCATGATATGTACGTGTACCAAGTCAAAAAACCGTCAGAGTCCAAGTACCCTTGGGACTATTACAAGTATGTCGCAACTATTCCCGGTGATAAGGCATTTCGTCCCATGGCAGATGGTGGCTGTCCTTTAGTGAAATAAAAGATCTTATTGATAAAAAAGGGAGCATCAGCTTCCTTTTTTATTTCAAAACCCACTCGCCTTTAGCTTTAATTTCCGTATACATGGCATCAGGTGCAAGATCCATATCACCCGGCCAAGTCACCTAAATACTCACGAAAGGAAATGCAATATCTTGTAATTAAAGGTAAGTGATTGATGTGCAGACCGCAAAAAAAAAGGGCGATACCATCAAGTATCGCCCTCTATCTTTTCAAACACCCATCAACTATCGTTGCGGCATCTCGATCTTGACCTCTAACACCTCAAGACTGTCCTGGCGATCCAGGCTGACTTTGATGTCTTCGGGATTGATCTTTACATACTTAGAAATCACCGCGACCAGTTCTTTTTGCAGTTGGGGCAAATAGTCGGGTGAGCTATCGTTGCTGCCACGTTCATGCGCCAGAATGATTTGCAGTCGCTCTCTGGCTACGTTGGCAGATGTTTTTTTCTCTCCGAGCAAAAATGACAGAAAGGACATTATTTGCCTCCGAACAGACGCTTGAAGAGACCTGGCTTTTCGTAATCCACGAAACGCAGGGGCTTTTCCTCTCCAAGATAACGGGCGACCACATCGCGGTAAGCCTCTGATACATCGGTGTTTTCGATGTGAATCGCTGGCAAACCTTGGTTTGAAGCTTGCAGGACAGACTCAGACTCGGGAATCACACCAATCAGTTTGATACGCAGGATGTCTTCGATGTCTTTCAATGAAAGCATCTCGCCGTCTTCAACGCGTTTTGGGTTGTAGCGGGTCAGGAGTAAAAACTCTTTGATTGGCTCGTCACCCTTAATCGCACGCTGTGATTTGGAGGCCAGGATGCCCAGAATACGATCCGAGTCACGTACCGAGGAAACCTCGGGGTTGGTCACAACCAACGCATCATCTGCGAAATAGGCTGCGAGCAACGCGCCTGTCTCAATACCCGCTGGTGAGTCACAGACGATGTAGTCAAAGCCCATGGCTTTGAGATCGTTAATGACTTTCTCGACGCCTTCTTGCGAAAGTGCGTCTTTGTCACGCGTCTGCGAAGCAGGCAAAATGAAAAGGTTTTCGAGGTTTTTGTCTTTGATTAGCGCCTGATTCAGGGTGGCTTCACCTTGAATGACGTTGACAAAGTCATACACCACACGGCGCTCGCAACCCATGATCAGGTCGAGGTTACGCAGACCGACGTCAAAGTCGATCACAGCGGTCTTGAAACCACGCATGGCCAAGCCGGAAGAAAAACTGGCGCTAGTCGTGGTCTTGCCCACGCCGCCTTTACCTGAAGTCACCACCACAATACGAGTCATGACGCGGAAATCCTTAAATTAGAAAATTTTTATTGAGATTATGGATACAACTTACTTCAAAACTATTCAAAAATTTATAGCTCAAAACTTACTGATCGAGCGGTGCCATACGTAATGCGTCTTTATCCAGGCTAATCATTGCTGGCTGCTGGTGCAAATCTGTAGGTAATTTTGCATCGATCACGCGATAGACACCTGCAATAGCGACCAACTCGGCATCGAGCCCGGTTGTAAAAATACGTGCAGCGGTATCACCGTGCGCTCCTGCCATGGCTTTGCCACGCAGCGGTCCGTAAATATGGATATTGCCATCCGCGATCACCTCGGCACCCTGGCTCACAACACCCATCACGATCAGATCGCTGTTGCGTGCGTAGACGCGCTGACCTGAGCGCAACGGACCTCGTACAACCATGGTGGGCGCGGCGAGCGGCGTGTCAGGCACGGCTGCATCGCTTTGAGCCTTGGATGCTGCAGTTTTAATCTGTGTGGCAGTCGGTTTTTTGGCAATCGGCGTCAGAACTACAGATGAGGCGGGTTCGGCGACAGCCGCAGCAGTCTTTGCCTCCGAGGCATTGCGCGTGGGGCTGGCGGAGAGATCGACAAGAGTCAACCCACAGGCCTGCGCAGCAACAAGATTATCGCCTTGCGCCACGACACCGATCACCGGCAGACGGTGATCACGCATGGCTTTGATTAACGCGGCCCAGTCCACAGGATCTGCGACACGGCTTGCGTCGATGACGACCGGCTCGTTCTCAAAAAAAGCACCGGCATCTGCCATGCGTTTTTCGAGCGCTTTGATCAGATCCGCCGTATCGGCGTGTTGAAGCACCACGCGGATTGCATAGAGCGTGGCACTTTTAAAATCCAGGGCTGAAGTTTCTGTTGTCATTGGAGGCAATGATAACTCAGGTACCTGCCGCCCAAGTATCCCTGAGCGTTGTTACGCGATTAAAAACGGGTTTTCCCGGAGTGGAGTCCACCCGGTCAGCCACAAAATAGCCTAAACGCTCAAATTGCGTGGCAAGCTCAGGGTCTGCCACGGTTCCAGGTTCGAGCAAGCCTTGCACGACTTGGACTGAATGCGGGTTCAGACATGCCAGAAAGTCGCTATCCCCTGCGTCAGGAAAGGGTACGGAAAAGAGTCTGTCATACAAGCGGATTTCAGCAGGAATGGCGTGCGCAGCACTAATCCAGGTGACATTGCCTTTGACTTTCACCAGATCTGAGCCTGGTGTGCCACTCTTAGTGTCTGGGTTGTACTCGGCGTGGACCTCAATGACTTGACCCGTCTCGTCTTTGACGCAGCCTGTGCAGGTCACGACATAACCGTATTTCAGACGAACCGAATTACCCGGGAACAGGCGGAAATATTTTTTAGGGGGGACTTCGGCGAAATCTTCTTGCTCGATCCATAACTCGCGGGTGAGTGGGAACTCACGCATGCCTGCGCTCGGGTCGTGGGGATTGCGCGGGGCCTGGCAAGGCTCGGTCTTGTCCGCCGGAAAATTGGTAATGATCAGTTTCAGTGGGTCAAGAATAGCGACCGAGCGAGGGGCAATCGGATCCTGTACTTCGCGAAGCGCCTGATCAAGTGAGCTGTAATCAATACGCGCATTGTTTTTAGAAACGCCGGTGCGTTCACAAAAAAGTCGCAGTGCCGCCGCGCTGTAGCCGCGACGACGCAAGCCCGCGATAGTGGGCATGCGTGGGTCGTCCCAGCCGTTAACGTGGCCTTCTTTAACCAGTTGCAGCAGTTTGCGCTTGCTGGTCACGATGTAACTCATATTGAGTCGGGCAAATTCATACTGATGCGGCAAGGGGGCCGCGAGCTGACCGAGCTCCTGGAGGCGGTTCAGTGTCCAGTCGTAAAAGGGCCGCTGATCTTCGAATTCCAGCGTGCAGATACTGTGTGTAATGGCCTCAAGCGCATCCTCAATCGGATGGGCAAACGCGTACATCGGGTAGATGCACCATGCATTGCCAGTCCGGTGATGGGTGGCATGACGGATCCGGTACAGCACAGGATCGCGCAAATTGATGTTGGGCGAAGCCATATCAATTTTGGCCCGCAACGCCATGCTGCCGTCAGGATGTTTGCCATCGCGCATCTCGCGCAGCAGTTGCAAGGACTCGGCCGCCGGACGCGTGCGCCAGGGGGAGTCCTGGCCAGCTTGGGTCAATGAGCCGCGCATCGTGCGCATTTCTTCAGGGCTTTGCTGGTCGATATAGGCGTGGCCAGCCTCGATCAGTGCCTCGGCACAGGCGTACATCACCGGGAAATAGTTGCTGGCGAAATACAGATGTTCGGTATTGTTAGCCGTCCAGTTAAAACCCAGCCATTTGACCGCATCAAGTATGGCGTCAACGTATTCCTGTTCTTCTTTTTCGGGATTCGTGTCATCGAACCGCATATGACATACGCCGCCGAAATCACGAGCCAGGCCGAAGTTCAGGCAAATACTCTTGGCATGACCAATATGCAGATAGCCGTTTGGCTCAGGAGGAAAACGGGTACGGATTTTTGCGGGGTCCGGGTCACCTGCGGCTTGCACCGCAGCGGTGCCGGGTATACCCGCCCAGCGCTTACCTGCAAAGCGGTTGGCGGACAGGTCGGCTTCGATGATGTTGCGCAGGAAATTGGTCGTAACCGGGGCGACAGGTGTAACAGGTGCGGCAGAATCAGAGCTCATACGGGTGTTTGGGGCAATCTTGGCGGCCAATAAAGGTACATTTTGCCACGAGCCGACTACACTAGCTTCAATCATGGAAATTTCCCCGCTTTTACTGGCCAGATACCAGTTTTCTTTGAGCCTGAACTTTCATGTGCTGTTTGCCGCGATGGCCATGGCACTGGGGTGGTTTGTGTGCGCCTGCAGATATCTGGCCTGGAGAAATCCGACAGCTGTCTGGATGGATGCCTATCGATTCTGGGTCAGAGTCTTTGCCCTAACTTTTTTCATGGCGCTTGCTTCCTCAATTCCTTTGCTGCTGGAGCTCGGTATTCTCTGGCCCAGCCTGCTCGAGCGTGTGGGCAATGTCGTAGGTCCACTGATCGCTTTTGGTATTACAACCTTATTTGTCATCAAGTCTGTTTTTTTAGGCGTCATGTTTTTTGGTCAGCGTCGAGTATCTGATCGGGCGCATGTGCTGTCGGTATGCATGGTCGCGCTTGGCCTGACAGCCACTATTTTCTGGGGGCTGGTCCTGGTTTCCTGGACCCATACACCTATTGGTGCATCGTTGGTTGATGGACGATATCTGGTCAACGATTGGTGGGAGTTGATCTTTAATCCCTCTCTGTTCTGGTTGGTTGTGCAGTTTGTTGCGGCAAGTTTCTTAATGCTTGGCTGCCTGCTGCTTTGCATTTCGGCATGGCAGGCAACGCGCCGACCGCTTCAGAACTACGAAAAATTGATCTATCAGATAGGTTTCATACTGGCTTTTTTTGCCGCTGGCATACAGCTATTTGGACTCGATGGTCATCTGCGTGCACTGGCACGTACTCAACCAGTGACTGCTGCAGCCGTCATGGGGATTTGGGAGACGGGCGCTCACCCGGCTTTTATCTGGATTGGATGGCCTGAAGCGAGCGATGGGCAGGAGCCGGGGTTGATCGCGACAGACATGGGGGCCAAACGATGGATGGGTCAACAATCTGATGGCAATTGGGTAGGACTGGACCAGGCTGAGCAGGATCTCCCGTCCGTAAAAACATTATTCTGGCTGGCCCGCATCGGTGCGTATTTACTGATCTGGATTGCAGGTTTATCAATAGTGGCCGGATGGACGGTGATTCGCAGAGGTCCAGACCCGGCGAAGTATCCGCCACGATTGCTTCAGGCTCAGGTGTGGCTGGGAGGGTTGTCGACAATCGTTTGGCTCTGCCTGTGGAATCTGAATGAAATAGAGCGTTTACCTTTCATGGTCTGGAACACCATCAGGCAAGAGGATGTGATCACCTCCGCCTCCGCGAGTGTATTGGCCACTGGTTTACTGGGCAGTGTTTTTATTTATGGCGCATTGCTGTTTGGCTGGATACGCATGGTTGTGCATGCCGCACGTTATGGCGTGGTGCCTGTTCGAAAGCCTGGAGTGCGCCCATGATTGCCGAATTGGCCGCAACACTTGGGATGGATATGCTTCAGCCGGTTTTCTGGATGCCGCTGCTGATGATGGTTTGCGTGGCGGTCTTGATTCTTGGTGGAGCCGTATTCGATGGCTTCGATATCGGGGTGGGCGTCTTGTTGCGTATGGCACCTCCCTCAGAACGACCAAACATGATGGTCGTACTCAGCCCGTGGCGTGATGCCAATGAGTTTTGGCTCTTGTTAGCGGTCGGATTGTTTATGGCGGCTTTTCCTCTCGCCTGGAGCGCAGTGCTCGCACATCTTTTCGTCCCGGTGATGATTACGATGTTAGGTGTCATGTTGCGCAGCGTGTCTTTTGAGTTTCGTATCCGTGCGAGTAGCGAGCAACGGCCTGTCTGGATCAATCGTTTCTGGTTGGGCTCTGTACTGACCGCAATGGGCCACGGCATGCTGCTGGGGAATATTGTGACGGGATATCAACAAGATACTCCGTCGGTTTGGTTCAGTGTCTTTATCGGTGTGTGTGCGGTCGCAGCCTACGCTCTGCTGGGGGCGAGCTGGTTAGTCATGCGTTTGCAGGGAGCGATGCATGTCCGGGCGATAGGGTGGGCGCACCATGCGATACGATGGACTGCCGCAGGCATGGTGGCTGTGTCCGTAGCACTGGGCCTGGCTAATCCCGCAATTTTTTACAAATGGAGCAATACGACCAGCCTGATGCTTGCTGCGCCCGTTTGGTTTCTGATGTTAGGGTGCTTTGTCGGGATCGATATGGTGCTCCATCGCTTGAGTCAACCTAAATACCGAGCCCTATCCTGGATGCCATTTGGTTTGTGCCTGGTGCTGTTTATCTGCATGCTGGGTGGCCTGGCATACAGTATGTTTCCCTACGTCATTCTAGATAATATGACACTCTGGGATGCCGCAGCCTCGGAGAGTTCACTGAGGCTGGTTTTGGCTGCTTGCGTGATTGCGGCACCCGTAATGGTTATTTTTAACCTGATGAGTTATCGCAGTTTGTTTGGTCGTGCACCTTGAAATCAGGTCTTTGTAGCTGGATCATAAACAGGCAATAGCACTTGTACTTGCAAGCCACCCTCAGGTCCTTGTCCAAGCGTCAGTGATCCCCCATGAGCCCGCGCGATCGCCTCAGCGAGCGCCAGTCCCAGACCAACGTTACCGGTTCTGGTGCGCGCCTCATCAAGACGAACAAAAGGTTTGAGTGCGTCATCACGCAATTCAGGTGCTATGCCAGGCCCGTGATCGCTGACCGTCAGTACAGCCCAGGGACCTTGCACGGCAAGTGTGACGTGCACGGGGGGCGTGCCGTGGTGCAGGGCGTTACTCACCAGGTTGTCCAGTAGCCTTGAGAGTGCCACGCTATCTGCGTTGACTGTTACGGTTGCTGGGATGCCGATCAGGTTGACACTTCCATCTGCCGCACCTTGCCAGTTTCCGATCCGCTCCTGCAGCCAGTCGCTTAGTGGAAAGGGCGTGAAATGATAGGTTGCGATATCGGTCCCACGCAAAAAATGGATGAACTGATCAACCATGTGCTGCATATCCTGCAGGTCGGTGCGCATGCCGTTTTTGAGTGCCAGGTCATCGGTCATCTCTATGCGTAGCCACATCCTGGCAAGAGGCGCCTTCAGATCATGCGGTAACCCCGCCAGTAGTGTGCGGCGGGTGGATTCCGATTCACGCAAAGCATCAAGCATGGCGTTAAAACGCTCACCAAGCAAGCGCGTCTCACTCGGTCCTGCAGGCTCGACGCGTGCCGGTTTACCGGCTGCAAGTTGATCTGTCGCTTGCGCAAGGCTAATAATCGGTCGACTGATATGCCAGGAAAACCAGAACGCGATCAGCAATACCAGCGCGAGCCCACCACTCCACCAGGCCAGTATCGGTGTGGTGATAGGCGGATCCAGCCGATCGATCGGGATAACCAGCCACTCTCGTGTGCGGATCACGGAATTTTCCGAGGGACGCATCAAAGAAATATAGAGCTCAGGTCTGGGCCCGCGTGATAACGCCACGCGACTGTCTCCATCCAGGCGGTTATTGAGACGATTGATAAACTGACTCAAACTTTGGCGGATATCGTCAGCACCCTGATCAATTCGGGGTGATGCAACAGTTTCATTCTGAGCGCCTGGCACCGTTGTCGCATCGGGGGGCAGGCTAGGGGCGTCCTGAGAGCTGGTTTCTGCAGTGAGTGCGGGTTCTGCACGTCGTTGTGGTCCGCGAGGGGGTGCACCTGGTCGCGGGGGTGGTCTGCGATGCAGACGGGCCTCGTTTGGCAGAGGCTTGGACCATAGGCGCCATTGTCCTTGCGATGCATCGCTGACAAATGCTGCGCGGTCCTGTGGCGCAATATGATCCATCGAATATTGCAGGGTTCGGATGGTCGTGGCGACTAAATCGAGCGCAACGGTTTGCGAGTGATCGCGTTGGAATTGCGATACGGTATAAAGTGTCGCGGCCTGACCTGCCAGTACGGTTGCCAGTATCAGCAAAATCAGGCGGGCGCGCAGTGATTGCGGCAGCAGGGCTGAGAGATATTTCAAGGCGAAAACCTGTAGCCCGTGCCCCATACCGTCTGAATCCAGCGTGGTTGCTTGGGGTCGTCTTCGAGTGCACGGCGCAGGCGTAGGATGGCGATATCGATCGCGCGATCATTGCGCTCACCTGCTTCGTCATCGCGTGCGAGGGTTAATAGTTTTTCGCGGGAAAGCGGTTTGCCCGGGTTGCGAATCAACGCCTCAAGCAAGTTTATTTCACCGCCTGTCAGTTTGACGATTTCATCTTGCTTGGTGAGTTGACGCATCACCGGGTCAAACACAAACGCGCCAAAATGTACGGCACTATCCTTGGTGAGCGCTGAGGCGCCACGCTTTCGACGTAAGACTGCCTGGATTCTGGCGAGTAACTCGCGTGGATCGAAGGGTTTGCCAAGATAGTCGTCGGCACCCGCCTCAAGTCCAATAATGCGGTCAACCGATTCATCGCGTGCGGTCAGCAAGATGACGGGTATGTCTTCGCCCATGGCACGCAAGTTGCGGCAGGCATCCGCACCATCGCCGCCTGGCATCATGCGATCCATGACGATCAGCTCGGGTTCAAAACGCGCGATGCGCGCAGACAAGTCGCGCGCATCGGGTGCGAGCAACGTGTCATAACCGTGCTTGTTCAAATAGTCAGCGAGCAGCTGCCTGAGCGCAGGATCGTCATCGACGATCAGAAGTTTTATACGTGTTTCCATATTGCAGAGTTTGCATCGGACTGCTGGATTGGGCAAGCCATTTGAAATCATTTGAAATGGGACTTCGTCGTTTAAGGTTTTTAAACCAGAACAAGGCACTAAAATCCCCAGCTATGAACGCTGTTTGTTTTCGTCCGTCTGTCATGTTGATCGTTGTGTTGAGCACCCTTTATTTTGGGACTGCAGATGCCGCGCAAACCGATGCGGCCGCAGGCAATGTGCCAGCCATCACCCCCGAGCGGCCAGGTTTGTCTGTTTTATTGCCTGCGCAGTCCTTTCCCGTTGCGCCTGATCTGCAGGGTCCGCCCGCTCAGGAGCTTGCTCTGGATCCTCTGGACGAAGACCCACTGGCGGCAAGCCCTGCGGAGATTCAAACCGCCTATCAGCTCGACTGGCAGCCCGGGGTGGACTGGACCCCTTCGACGCAGTCTTTTGGTGCGTCGCGATCGCTGCGTGCTAATTATCGATTGGGGCAGGTGCATCCGACGCCTGGCTGGGTACCGGAGACGGGTCGCTTTATTTACGTTCAGGAAAATGGTTCCTCCCTGGTAATTGGCCAGGTTGATGAGCGCACTGGCTTTTGGGGCTCTTCTGCGCGACTGGGAGGGATGCAGGTGACGCGTCTTCCTGGTATGAGTAGTCGAGGCACACTGATGCCTGGTGCGTTTGGCATGTCTGCCGCCATCGGTCGCATCAGTCATGAGGATCTTGGCAGTGCAGGTTCAGGTGGTCTGTCGATCGGCGCCCCCATGGCTACGAGTACCTTGCGCTATGGTCTGACCTCAGACTTCACGCTTGAAAGTCATCTCCAAGGCGCGGCCGACACGAGTGAAAAGGGCCTGGGGGGAATCATGACCATAGGCGACTGGGGCGCTTTGCGAATGTCCACCGTGCAAACACAGGATGTATTGAATTCGTCCCAACGTGCAGGTCTGGGATTGCAGGTCAAGCTCGACCAGCAGCAGTTTGAGTCGACCTATGAGTCTTTACGAACCGGGCCGGGCGGACTGGAGCAAAAGCTCGGTTTCAAGCACAGCTGGTTTCTTGCGCCACAGACTAGCGTGCAGATTGGTGGGGATCGCGAGCTTTCAAACGGTAATTACTCGATGAAGATGCAACTGTCCGTGCCGCTCGACGCCTTGGGCGTGCAATGGTGGCGCGACTGATTCAATATGGGTAATCCCTTTACAATCACCGCATGTTGTTGATTCCATTTCCCCATGTCTGACCACGGTTTTATTGACCTGGGCACTGCAGACCCCCAAATTTCCGATCCCCGCGCCGCTGAGATTCTCGCGCGCGTGTTCGGCTATGAGTCTTTCCGTGGTGATCAGCAGGCAATAGTGGATCATGTCATTCAGGGCGGTGACGCATTGGTGCTGATGCCAACCGGTGGTGGTAAATCCCTTTGTTATCAAGTGCCTTCGCTGGTGCGCACAGGTACAGGTGTGGTGATTTCCCCCTTGATCGCGCTGATGCAGGATCAGGTCGACGCGCTCACTGAATTAGGTGTGCGCGCCGCCTTTTTGAATTCGACCCAGGATTGGCAGGATACGCGGGAGGTCGAACGTGCCTTTGTCGCCGGTGAGCTGGATCTGTTGTATGTCGCACCAGAGCGGCTGCTGACCGAGCGTTGTCAGCAATTGTTGTCGCGCGGCAGGATTGCATTGTTTGCGATCGACGAAGCACATTGCGTATCCCAGTGGGGACATGATTTCAGACCTGAGTATCTCGGTTTGTCGATGTTGCACGAACAATGGCCGAATGTTCCACGCATTGCACTGACAGCTACCGCGACTGATGTCACGCGCGTAGAAATTGCAGAGCGACTCGCGCTCAACGATGCGCGCCATTATGTCGCGAGTTTTGACCGGCCAAATATCCGCTATCACATCGTTGAAAAACAGGATGTCAGGCGTCAGTTGTTACAATTGTTGCGTCAGGAGCATGCTGGGGATGCCGGTATTGTCTATTGCCTTTCACGCAACAAGGTCGAGGATACGGCGGCCTTTTTATGTACCCAGGGCATTGACGCTTTGCCTTATCACGCAGGTCTTGGTGCAGCCGTACGGGCGCAGAATCAGTCAAGATTTTTACGTGAAGATGGCGTGGTGATGGTTGCAACCATCGCTTTTGGCATGGGGATTGATAAGCCCGATGTGCGTTTTGTTGCGCACATTGATTTACCTAAATCGGTCGAAGGCTATTACCAGGAGACCGGTCGCGCTGGTCGCGATGGTTTACCTGCGACAGCCTGGCTGGCCTATGGGTTGCAGGACGTCGTGCAGCAGCGCCGCATGATTGATGAGTCTGCGGGTGATGATGCCTTTCGCCGCAGACTGGGCGCAGCACTCGATGCCATGCTTGGCCTGTGTGAGACCGTCTCCTGCCGCAGGCAGCGGTTGCTGCAGTATTTCGGTCAGTCCATTACGCCTTGCGGTAATTGCGATAACTGCTTAAATCCTCCTGAATCCTGGGATGGAACGGTTGCGGCACAAAAAATGCTGTCCGCAATCTACCGTCTGGTCAAAGAGCGCGGCCAGCGCTATGGCGCCGGTCATCTGATCGATATCCTGCGCGGTAAAGAAACCCCGCGTGTGCTTGAACATGGCCACGGCACGCTGACTGTTTACGGTATCGGCAAAGACTTATCCGAGCAGGCCTGGCGCAGTGTGCTGAGGCAATTATTGGCACAAGGCCTGCTGATGGTGGACCAGGAAGGCTATGGCACACTTGCACTGACCGATGAGAGCCGCGCGGTGCTCAAAGGTGAGCGCACACTGATGCTCAGGCGCGAGGCAGATAAACCAGTCAAGGTTGCGGCGACACCCCGCAATAAAAGTCTGCAACCCGACCTGCCAAGAGCCGCACAGTCTGTTTTTGAGGCGTTACGTAGCTGGCGGGCAGGCATTGCGCGTAGTCATGGCGTGCCGGCTTATGTCATTTTTCATGATGCGACGCTCAGAGAGATCGCACTGGCCCGTCCAGATACGCTTGAGGATTTGGGCTTTGTGAATGGCGTCGGTATTAAAAAGCTGGAATCCTACGGCGAATCCATACTGGAATGCATTGCCGAGTTAGCTGAATAACGGGCCATCGTCTGAGATGGTTTTTGGGGGCGTTAAGCCCAGGTGACGCCAGGTCGTCTGCGTCGCCATCCGGCCACGCGGCGTACGCTGCAGATACCCATGTTGAATCAAATAGGGTTCGATCACGTCCTCGATCGTGTCGCGCTCCTCGCCAATCGCGGCAGCCAGGCTGTCAACACCAACTGGCCCGCCGTCAAACTTATGAATAATGGCTTCGAGTAACTTACGATCCATTAAGTCCAGCCCCTGTGGATCGACCTCAAGCATGGCGAGCGCCGCATTCGCGACCTCGGCATTGATCGTCCCGCCGGCCTTGACCTGCGCGTAGTCGCGGACGCGACGTAACAAACGGTTAGCGATACGTGGCGTGCCCCGTGCACGGCGTGCAACCTCGGAAGCACCATCTGGCGTGATCGGCACCTGGAGTAGTCCTGCACTGCGTGTCGCGATGCGGGTGAGCTCCTCGGGGTTGTAAAACTCCAGACGTGACACGATGCCGAACCGGTCGCGCAAGGGATTGGTCAGCATACCTGCGCGCGTGGTGGCACCGACCAGCGTGAAAGGCTGCAGATCGAGCTTAACGCTGCGGGCAGCTGGGCCTTCGCCGATTAGAATGTCGATCTGGAAGTCTTCCAGTGCAGGGTAGAGGATTTCTTCAACAACCGGAGACAGACGGTGAATTTCGTCAATAAACAGTACGTCATTGCGTTCGAGATTGGTCAGGAGCGCCGCCAGATCACCTGGGCGCTCCAGTACAGGACCTGATGTCTGACGCAGATTGACGCCCATCTCATACGCGATGATGTGAGCCAGTGTTGTTTTACCCAGGCCGGGCGGGCCAAACAGCAAGACGTGATCGAGTGACTCCTGGCGGTTACGTGCGGCAGCGATAAAAATTTCAAGCTGCTCGCGCACCCGTTGCTGGCCGACATATTCCTGCAATGCCTTGGGCCGCAAGGCCCGTTCGATATTTTCTTCGTTCGGGGTTGTGGCTTGAGGCGACACGATACGGGTATCGGGACGCGAGGACAGGGAATCTGACTGAATGGCCATGAAATGTCTGGAATGAGTGATGCGACAATCGTACACTATCCGACACGTTAATCAGGTTTGAATTCAAGGATCCCCATGTCGCTCGTATTGCCTACTTATGATGATGTTGTGCATGCCTCAGCCACTATTCAAGGCGTCGCGCACCGCACGCCTGTGATGACCTCACGCACTGCGGATCGCCTGACAGGAGCGCAAATGTTTTTCAAATGCGAAAATCTTCAGCGCATGGGGGCTTTTAAGTTCCGGGGCGGCTACAACGCCATCGCTAATTTGACGCCTGAACAAAAGCGTGCAGGCGTAATTACTTTTTCGTCAGGTAATCATGCACAGGCAATTGCATTGTCTGGCAAATTATTAAACGTTGCGACCATTATCATCATGCCTGAGGATGCGCCTGCTGCTAAAAAAGCTGCGACCGAGGAATATGGTGCGACAGTTGTGACTTATGACCGCTACACACAAAATCGCGACGATATCGCCCGCCAGATGCAGGAACAGACCGGCATGACGCTTATCCCTCCTTATGATCACCTCCATGTGATAGCAGGTCAGGGCACGGCGGCTAAAGAGTTGATCGAGGATGTTGGTGAGCTGGATTATTTGATGGTTTGTCTGGGAGGGGGGGGGCTGCTCGCGGGTAGCGCATTGTCAGCCAAAGCACTCAGTCCGCATTGCAAGGTGTATGGCGTCGAACCCGAGGCGGGCAATGATGGTCAGCAATCCCTGCGCAAAGGCGAGGTCGTCCGTATCGAGCCGCCACGCTCGATCGCGGACGGTGCCTTGACACTCTATCTCGGCCAATTAACGTTCGGCGTGATCAAGCGCGATGTCACCGATATCGTGACCGTTACCGATCCCCAGCTGGTCAAAACCATGAAATTTTTCGCAGAGCGCATGAAAATCGTGGTTGAGCCGACAGGCTGTCTGGGAGCGGCTGCGATCTTGCAAGGCGCGCTCTCGATTCCTAAGGATGCCAGAGTGGGCGTGATTTTGAGTGGTGGTAATGTAGACTTGAAAGAATACGCTGGCTTTTTGTCGCAGCCTTGAGTGTTTAACGGCTAGTAATCAGACGGGGTCTGCATGCGCGTTCTTGTGATTGGCGGTACAGGTTTTGTAGGTCGGTGTGTCGTGAGCCGACTCGTTGCTGCGGGTCATGCCGTGCATGTTCCGACTAGACGCCTTGCACATGCTCGCGAATTACAAGTGCATCCCACCGTCACTATTCTGCAAGCTGATGTGCATGATATTTCTGTGCTCAACGGCCTGGTCGCAGGTTGTGACGCCGTGATCAATCTGGTCGGGATTTTGCATAGCCGCACGGGGCAGCCGTATGGTGCTGATTTTGATCGGGCGCATGTGCAACTGCCCAGGCAGATTGCCGAGGCTTGTTGCTTGCATCAGGTCAGGCATCTCATCCATATCAGTGCGTTAGGCGCGAGTGCCACAGGTCCGAGCGGTTATTTGCGGTCCAAAGCTGCAGGTGAGCAGGTCATTCGTGATGCCTTTGCAAAACACCCTGAATCTGCGCAAGCATTTACCTTTCTTCGCCCGTCTGTCATTTTCGGGCCTGGTGATCAGTTCATGAATATGTTTGCGCGTCTGGCTCGCCTCTTTCCGGTGTTGCCGATGGCGGGCTCTAACGCCCGTATGCAACCGGTTTATGTAGGTGATGTGGCCAGTGCAGTCATAAATGTCCTTGGTAATCCGCGCGCTGCAGGTCAAACGTATGAGCTGGCAGGACCGCGTATCTATACGCTGGGCGAACTCGTCGAGCTCGCCGCTCTCTGGAGTGGACATCCACGTAAAGTCATTGATTTACCGATGTCAATCGGTCGCCTGCAAGCTTTCATGTTTGAGTGTCTGCCTGGCGTGCCACTGATGTCGCGTGACAATCTTGACTCATTGAGCGTGGATAACGTGAGTCAATCTCCGATCAGTCCCGAGCTAGGCATCACGCCAACCCCTCTCGAATCGGTTGCGCCTGTATATCTGATGCCTATAAAAGTCGGTTGATCAGACCCGCTTAACTCGCGTTCTGTTTTAAATATCAACGCATCTGAACAAGATGTGTTGACTTTCTGCGCCAGAAAACAATAATAGACATACAAAAATTTCAAGACGGTAGAGACACATGACAATTGCAAAACAAGGCAAGGCTTTAAGTATTAAGGATTCCCGTATTCTGATCGCTGGTGCGGCCAGTCTGGTGGGCTCGCATACTGCGGATTTACTGCTTGAGGCAGGTGCGCGCGAAGTCTTGTTGCTGGATAATTTTTCATTTGGTTCGCTGGAGGCGATCGCCCATCTGCAAGACAATCCACGTATCAAAATTGTGCGTGCAGATCTGATGCGACTGCCTGAGCTGATCGATGCAACGGCGGGTGTCGATGGTGTGATTCATCTGGCCGCCTACATGACGCTTGGTTTCTCGCAAACACCCTGGCAGGCTGTGGATGTCAATATTCGCGGCGCCCAAAACATGCTCGAAGCCTGCCGCGTCAATAAGGTCAAAAAAATCATTTTTGCCTCCTCGAACGCAACCTATGGCTACGGCCCTGGCATTAAAGGTGCTCTGGTTGAGGACACGCCTTTCTACTCTGTGGGCGCACCGCCGGCAGCGATCTTGTATGGCGCCTCCAAAATCATGGGTGAACAGTTGTGTCGCCATTATCACCAGAGTTACGGGCAGGACTATGTCGTGCTGCGTTATTCGACGGTCTATGGCGAGCGACAGCATTACCGCGCTGCAAACTCCCTCTACATCATGGAAACCTACGACCTGATTCGTAGTGGTAAAGCCCCTGTACTGCCAGGTGACGGCACGGACACCAAACATTTTGTTTACGTGACAGATGTGGCGCGTGCGAATATTGCAGCGTTGCAAAGTACCGCCACAGACGTGGCGGTCAACGTCTCCGGCCCAGCCCCGATTACAACGGGAGAGCTGGTCCAGCTGGTGCTTGAGTATTGCAAGAGTGATCTCAAACCTGAAGTGCGTCCAGATCCTCCGGGCAAAGTGCGTCTGACCTCGGGCGGCGCTTTCAGCATCCCCCACGATAAAGCAGGTTTAGTGATCGGCTGGAAACCTGTTGTCCAGATGAAAGAAGGCGTAGCAAAGTTGCTGGCCTGGCGTGAACATCAGGAAAAGAAGTCGGCACATTAAAGCGGTATAGCTTCTGCGCGGCAATGTTAAGTTGTGGCGCAGTAGTATAAAAATATAAATAAGAACTGCCGGGGTAGACAATGAATCAGATGCAGCGTTTTGCAGGGCGTGTGCTGTTCGTCCTATGTTCTTTCTTTGCGGGTGCAGGTGCAGCGTGGGCCTGGCCAGATAAACCCATTGAAATCGTGGTGGGCTTTGTCCCGGGTGGTGGTACCGACATCACAGCACGTACGCTGGCCGTTTTTCTTGAAAAAGAGTTGGGCAGCTCTGTTATTGTGGTCAATAAGCCGGGTGCCTCGGGTGCGATTGCGCTGGCTAGTGTCGCGCGTGCCAAGCCTGACGGCTACACCTTGGCGATGACAAACATGCCGGGGCTGCTAACCCTCCCGATCGAGCGTGATGCTGGTTTTGTACCGACAGATTTCACCTATCTCGCGAATCTTGTCAGCGATCCGAGTGCCTTCAGTGTCAGTCTGGATTCGCCTTATAAGACCCTGGCTCAATTGCTCGCAGCGATTCAAGCTAATCCTGGGAAAATAAGTGTCAGCAGTTCTGGTGTTGGTACGGATGACCATTTGTTGATGGTGTTTTTTGAAAAAGAAACCGGCACTAAACTCAATCACATACCTTTTCCTGGGGCCGCGCCTCAGCGTAACGCGGTGATCGGTGGTCACACTGAAATCGGTGCGATGAACGTTGGTGAGGCAATGCCCTATAACGGGATCAAGGTGAGGATCCTTGCGCAAGCTGGAGAAACCCGATCAGCACTCGCTCCCAATGTCCCTACTTTCAAGGAGCAGGGCGTCAATATAGTGATGTCGTCCGAGCGCGGGCTGGTTGGTCCCAAGGGGGTGCCAGCAGATGTTCAGGAAAAGCTTGATCAAGCTTTGGCGAGAATCGCAGCTAATCCGGAATTTCGCAAAAAGATCGAGTCACAATTTACTACGCTCGATTATTTGCCTGGCCTACTTTGGCAAGAGCGTTTAAGAAAAGCAGATATCGAGTTACGCGCGCTGTGGGCACGCAACCGTTGGGCCGACTAATTCAAAAGGATCATCCATGAAATTCACGCAGATGACACACATATTCGCACGTCTGGCAGTCTGCCTGTCGTTTGGCATGTCAGCCCTCACCTGTGCCGCGGCCTTTCCAGACAAGGCTGTCACGATTGTGGTTCCTTATCCTGCGGGAGGCGCGACCGATGTGGTTGCGCGGTTGCTGGCGGAAAAGCTGCCAGGAATCTGGGGTCAGCAAGTTGTCGTTGTGAATCGCCCTGGTGCCGGGACAACGCTAGCCGCCGAGGGCTTGGCCAGATCTCCAGGCGATGGTTACACACTCTATATGACGACAGCTGCACACACCATTAGTGCGAGTCTTTATAGCAAACTGAATTACGATCCGATTAAAGATTTTGCGCCGATTTCTTTGGTCTCCACCATCCCGCTGGTGCTGGTGACAACGCCAGGCTTGCCTGTGAAAAATCTGAAAGATCTGATTACCTATGGCAAACAGCATAAAGATGGATTGTCGATGGCTTCCACAGGCAACGGCACACCGCAGCATCTGGCCGGTGAACTATTTAAATCAAAAACCGGTACCCCTCTTGTACATGTGCCATACAAGGGAGATCCTCCTATGCTGACCGATTTGATAGGCGGTCAGGTGCAGGTTGCCTTTGTGACCTTGTCTGCGGCACTGCCCTACATCAATAGTGGAAAGTTGCGTGCGATCGCCTTGGCTAGTGATAAGCGTGCGCAGGCGATTGCGGATGTCCCGACGATGACAGAGGCAGGTATGCCAGGCTTTACTGCGGCAACTTGGTTTGGATTGTTTGGTCCCGCAACCATGCCCGCTGCGCTGGTTGAAAAGATTTATAAAGATGTTTCAACCGTTGTCGCACAGCCCGCAACCACCAAACGACTACTTGAAATGGGAGGCGTGATTAACAACAGCACGCCCGAGGAATTCAAGGCGGTGATTGATGCTGAAGTTAAAAACTGGTCAGAAGCCGTTCGCCTGTCAGGCGCACGGGTTGACTAAAACGACCTCGTTGCGGTGACTGCAGGGCGGGCGCTTCTAAAGATCAGGCTCCCGGCCTAACGTGACAAACTTTTGAGTGCTTGCCGGATGCCATCGGAGACGCTCAAGCCCTCAGGAAGTGTCTTCACTGCGGCTAACGCCTCTTTGTCTGAATAGCCCAGTGCGGTCAGCGCATGCAATACGTCTGACTGCCCGCCATGCGTCACGTTTTGGGTGATGCCGAGATCTGCGCCGAGCTTGCCTTTCATCTCGAGCAACAGGCGTTCAGCGGTTTTTTTGCCTATCCCTGGGATGCGTATCAATAGTGCGGTGTCTTGCAGGGTGATCGCCTGGGCAAGATCCGCTACCGACATGCCGGAGAGTACTGCTAAAGCGGTGCGTGCACCGATACCGCTCACCTTAACTAACTCACGAAAAGCGGCACGCTCCTCCAGACTGGAAAAACCATAGAGGATGTGCGCATCCTCGCGTACGGTGAGGTGCGTCAGGATCGTGACTTGCTTACCTATTTCGGGCAACGCGTAAAAGGTCGTCATCGAGACATCGATTTCATAGCCCACGCCTTGTACATCGAGTCCGATGCGTGGCGGTGTTTTGTCGTAAAGGGTGCCCGTTAAACGTCCGATCATTTCTGAACCTCCTTAGCCTAGTAAGCGACCCGCACGCACGCGTGAGCGCCCACGTGAGGTGCGTGATTGATAGTTCAGCCCGCCGAGTTTTTCGGAGAGTGGGGCAAAGTGAGCGTGGCATATCGCACACGCCAGTGCGTCAGCCGAGTCCGGCGCTGGCACGCCATCGAGTGCAAGCAGGCGTTGCACCATCATCTGGACTTGCTCTTTGGCGGCGCGTCCAGCTCCGACAACGGATTTTTTAATTTGTAGCGCGGTGTATTCATGGACATCGAGCTCACGGTCTGCTAGCGCACACAGTGCCGCACCACGCGCTTGCCCGAGCAACAGCGTGCTGGCCGGATTGGTATTCATGAAAACAATCTCAAGCGCAGCGGTATCCGGCTTTGTTTCCTCGACCACCTGACGCAGGTTATCGAGGATGACTTTAAGGCGCAGCGGCAAGGTAATGCCAGTGGGCACGACGATCGTGCCACTCGCCACGTAAGTCAGTTTGGCCCCATGTACGTCGATCACACCGAAACCGGTGCGACGCAAGCCAGGATCGACGCCAAGGATTCGCATTAATGACTCATCAATGACGGAAGTGGCGCATACCGGTCAGAACCATCACGATATCTTGTTCGTCGGCCGCAGCAATGACTTCGTCGTCGCGCATGCTACCGCCAGGCTGGATCACGCTGGTTGCACCGGCAGCGACCACGACATCGAGGCCGTCACGGAAAGGGAAAAATGCGTCAGACGCGACAGCTGAGCCTTGCAGTGTCAGGCCTGCGTTTTCCGCTTTGATGGACGCGATACGCGCTGAATCGATGCGGCTCATCTGGCCCGCACCCACGCCAAGCGTCATGCTGTTCGCACAAAATACGATGGCATTGGATTTGACGAATTTTGCGACTTTCCAGGCGAACAGTAAGTCTGTCATTTGCTGTGCTGTCGGCTGTTTGCGGCTGACTACACGCAAATCTGATTCATTCAGAATTTGTGAATCGGGTGTCTGTACTAACCAGCCACCCCCAACACGTTTGACATCGATATCGTTCTGGCCATCGCCCATCGGGACTTGCAGCACACGGACGTTTTTCTTGGCAGCCAGCAAAGCAAGCGCGGCTTTGTCGTAAGCAGGTGCTAGCAGCACCTCAACAAACTGCGTGCTGATCGCTTCGGCCGCCGCCAGATCGACCTTACGGTTAAAGGCAATGATGCCACCAAAAGCGGAAGTCGGATCGGTCTGGAATGCTTTGCGATACGCCGCGACCGCAGATTCAGCTGTTGCAACACCGCAGGGATTGGCATGTTTGACGATGACACAAGCGGGGGCGTCAAAACTTCGCACACAATCCCAGGCGGCATCCGCGTCGGCGATGTTGTTGTAGGAGAGTTCTTTTCCTTGGAGCTGTGTGAAATTCGCCAGCAATCCTGCAGGTACGGTTGGGTCAACATAAAACGCCGCAAGCTGTTGTGCGTTTTCGCCATAGCGCAGGACTTGCTGCTGATGGACTTGCAGTGTCAGGGTGTTCGGCCAGGTGCTGCGCGCAGGTGTCGCAGCCTGGGCAGGCTCTGCATCCACGAGGCTGCTGAGGTAGGCGGCGATCGCGCCGTCATAAGCAGAAGTATGGGCATAGACTTTCGTCGCCAGTGCCAGTCGTAGCCCGTAGGAGGTAGTGCCTGACGCATCCATCTCAGCCAGAACGCGAGGATAGTCAGCTGGATCGATCACGACCGCGACACCACCTGCTTCGGTGCCGTGGTTTTTAGCTGCAGCACGCAACATCGCGGGGCCGCCGATATCGATATTTTCAACGGCGTCTTCAAAACTGCACGCTTCTTTAGCGACCGTTTCGCGGAAAGGATAGAGGTTCACTACCAACAAGTCGATGCGGTCAATGCCATGCTCGTCGATGGTTTGCATGTGTTCGGCGCTATCGCGTCGTGCCAGCAATCCACCGTGGATTTTTGGGTGCAGTGTTTTGACACGACCATCCAGAATTTCTGGTGAGCCAGTATGCGTTGCGACCTCGGTGACTTTCAAGCCGGCTTGTGCCAGCAACTTTGCTGTGCCACCCGTTGAAAGCAGGCGTACGCCACGCTTGGCCAGGGCTTGGGCAAATTCGACGATGCCGGATTTGTCAGATACAGAAAGCAAGGCGGTTTGAATTTTCATGGAGGTCGTCATGGCAAGGAGTTAAATTAAAAATGGATGTGAACATCACGATGAGCAATCAAAGATCAGCGTGCCCCGTGACGAGTGATTCGTTAACGCAGCGCCAGCAGTTTGTGCGCGAGGAGTTTTTTTCTTAAGGTATTGCGTGTCAGACCCAGCATGGCAGCCGCGCGCGACTGGTTATTCTGCGCACGCGCCATGGTGAGCTGCAGCAAGGGCAGCTCGATTCGGTTGATCACCATTTCATACATATTGGTAGGGTCCGCGCCACCAAGATCTTCGAGGTATTGTTCGACACTTGCGCGCAGGCATTCTTCTAGAGATATTTTATTTTTCATATTGCTGGGGTGGATTCAGGCCGCCTGAAGACCAGACGTGACTACTTTGAGATTGTCGCAGTTTGTCGGCCCAGTGTCTGGTGAAATATCATTTTGCCGGGAAAACCAGAGGTCTACGGCTTTGAATTGCTCTGCGGTGGACTCGATGCGATTGATTCGGTCAGCAAAATCCTGACCACCGGCCAGACCTGAAACATACCAGCCGATATGCTTGCGGGCGGTTCTTACCCCGGGCAGTTCACCATAAAACTGATAGTGATCGACCAGATGCTCGAGTAACAAGTCGCGCATTTCCAGCCAGCTTGGCGCGGCGAGCTGCTCGCCGGTCTTCAGGAAATAGTCGATTTCACGGAAAATCCAGGGACGTCCCTGAGCAGCACGACCGATCATCACCGCGTCGGCTCCTGTATAAGCGAGGACTTCTCTGGCTTTCTGGGGACTATCAATATCGCCGTTCGCCACAACCGGGATAGACAAACTGGCCTTGACCGCGCGGATCGTATCGTATTCTGCGCAGCCCTCGTACATATCAGCGCGCGTGCGTCCATGCAAGGTTAGTGCGCTGATGCCGCAATCCTGCGCCAGGCGTCCTATCCGCAAGGCATTGCGCTCATCCCTGCTCCAGCCGGTGCGTGTTTTGAGCGTAACGGGGATGCCATGTGGCCGGCAGGCCGTCACAACCGCTTCGAGGATACGCGCGACTAAATCCTCATGTCGCAATAAAGCGGAGCCTGAGGCCACGTTGCACACCTTTTTGACCGGGCAGCCCATGTTGATGTCAATGACGCGTGCGCCTTTGCCGATATTGAACACCGCTGCCTGCGCCATCATCTCTGGATCCGCCCCGGCAATCTGCACGGCTACCGGATCGATTTCGCCGTCATGATTGAGTCTGCGCGAGGATTTGACGCTTTTCCAGAGCTGCGGATTGCTCGCCGCCATCTCTGACACCGCATAGCCAGCCCCCAGTCGTTTACATAACTGACGAAATGGCCGATCCGTCACTCCCGCCATGGGAGCGACAAAAACGTTATTCGGGAGAGTCCAGGGACCGATTTGCATGGGTAAATTGTAATCGCAGCTGAAACGTGGGATTACAAGCGCATACCTTGCAGTAAATGGCGGGCGAGGGGCGCGCGCAGCGCAGGAATGAGATCCATGCCGAGTAGAGCTAAGCCAGCCGCGTGCTCGACGATGGGCCAGCGGGTTGTAAAAATGCGGGACATGACGTCAGTGAGCCGGGCGGTGAGCTGGCGGTCTGGTCCGCGTACCTGCTGGAATGTGGTAAGCGCCTGAGCAGGGTTGCTGTCAGGTGCATCAAACCAGTCTTGCAGTGAGAATGCCAGTGCTGCGGCGTCTCGCAGCCCCAGGTTGAGTCCTTGTCCTGCCACGGGATGAAGCGTCTGGGCGGCATTGCCGATCGCGACTGAGCGGCCGTCAACGGCTGGCTGTGGCATGTTCAATATTAAGGGAAGCGCTGCGACAGGATGCTGGACGGTCAGGTTACCCAGACGTGTGCCAAACATTTGCGTGAGTGCGATGGAGAAGTCCTCAGCGCTGAGTGCACTGAGTGTTTTGGCACGCTCAGGCGCACAGCACCAGACGATCGATTGCTGCCCGACTGCATCGGGGTGGGGAAGGACAGCGAGCGGTCCTTCCTGAGTGAATCTTTCAAAGGCCCAGCCCGGACGGGGCAAACTCGCCTGCGCATGGGTTATCAGCGCCATCTGTGCATATTGGCGGCTGATTTCTGTCTCGGGTTTGCCATCGGCTTGCACAGCCAGGCTCGCACGCACAAGGTGATCACCCTGGCCGATTTCAATCCCTGCAGCGTCTTGCGTGCGGATGCGTGCAGCGGGGCCGTTGAGCAGGGTCACGCCGCTTTGTGCAACAGCCGCCGAGAGCTGCGCGTGCAAACTTGAATAACGCACGACACAGCCGAGCTGCGCCACGCCAAAGTCGTCGTGGCGAATGACCGTACGTCCAAGTCGCCCGCGCTGCGAAACGTGGATCGTCTGGATTAACGCAGCCTGGTGCGGAAAGCCTTTTAAGGACTCAAGCAACACGCGGCTGCCATGGTTAATCGCAAGCACCCGAGGATCCTGCTCAGGCGTAAATCCGTAGCGCCCCTGGTTATCTGCCTGTAGCAAGGCAATGCGCTCTGGACGCGCAGACATGCGTGCCAAAAGCAATGCTAACGCACAGCCTGTTGGACCACCTCCGAGTATCGCGACATCAAAATCATTGTGTGACATTTCACTATTCTAGAACACCACTACAATTCAGTCGTCAGACAGCGTCTTTTGCGTCTGGCGAGAGCCTGAACAGTGAACAAACGCTAGCAATCATTCGAGTCCAACATGTCTACCAATAAGTCCGCAGTGACCGAGTCCTCGGGACTGGTTACTACACAGAAAAAATTCATCAGCAAAGTTAAAGTTGGCCTGCTCGCCGCCTTGTTCGGCTGCGTAGGCGCGCAGTGGTGGTATCTGGGACGTCCGCGTGCCTGGATGGTTACAGCGATTGGTCTGATCTTGATCGCGGCCTCTGCTCTGGCTCCCGTGTGGTGGGAAAACCCAGCCTTTTTCTTGTTGTTCATCCCGATTGTGGCTGGTTTTATTGAAGCCATCGTACTTTGCCTGATGAGTGACGCGCGTTTTGATGCGCGCTATAACCCGGGTCTTGTGCGCAACAGCCCGAGTGGCTGGGGTCCGGTGTTAGTAGCGGGCTTTACCTTATTGATCGGTACGGTTGCACTGATGTTCGGTATTGCCGTGATCGTTATCTACGTTTGGACCGCCCTGGGCTGGTTAGACGGGTTTGATCTGAGTTCTGACTAAACTCAACGCCTCATCAATCTTTCAATTTCATCCGCTTGAACCGGTACGCCTCGCGTAATGAGCTCGCAGCCCTGATCGGTGACGATCGCGTCGTCCTCAATCCTGATGCCAATATTCCAGAATTCCTCTGGAATATTTTCAGCCGGTCTCACATAGAGTCCCGGCTCAATCGTCAGGACCATGCCTGCCTGCAACATGCGCCACGGACGTTCTGCGCTAGCAGCAGGTGGTGTGCGGTAACTACCGACGTCATGCACGTCCATGCCGAGCCAGTGACCGGTCCGGTGCATATAAAACGGTCTGTAAGCGGACGTTTCGATGGCCTCTTCAAGTGATCCTTTGAGTAAACCAACATCCAGTAGTCCTTGCGTCAGCTCGCGAACCGCCGCGTCGTGTCCCGCGTTCCAGTGGTGGGCGGGCGAGGTCAGCGCAATCGCAGCGAACTGAGCCTCCAGTACGATGTCGTACAAGGCCCGCTGCGGACCTGAGAATTTTCCGTTCGCAGGAAAAGTACGCGTGATGTCTGAGGCGTAACCATCCAGCTCACACCCCGCATCAATCAAGACCAGATCACCATCGCGCATGACACTGTTACCCGCGGCGTGGTGCAAGATGCAGGCGTTGGCACCCGCGGCCACGATACTGTTGTAAGCAACCGCTTGTGCGCCGTGTTTCCTGAATGTGTAGAGGAGCTCGGCTTCTAGTTCGTATTCGTGTTTACCGGGCTGTGAGGCCTGCATGGCGCGAATGTGTCCTTGCGCGGAAATTTGCCCTGCCCTGCGCATGATTTGCTGTTCTTCTGCGTCTTTAATCAAACGCATCTCGGCAAGCACCTCGCTCAGATCTAACCAATGATGCGGGATTGCCTGCGCGCCGCGCGTGGTGGTGGTGGCTTGCGTCACCCATTGTTGTAATCGGGTCAGCAGCTCTGGCCCAGCCGGTCTGGACATGGTTGTGAACAAACGTGGATGGCCGAGCAACAACGCTGGCAATGATTGATCGAGGGTGTCGACATCCTCGGCCCGATCAAAACCAAAGTGTTCTGCTGCGGCCTTGGGCCCCCAGCGTACGCCATTCCATATTTCTAGTTCCTCGTCCTTGCTCTGGCAAAAGAGGATCGACTGGTCTTGCTCGCCTGCGATGAGTATCAGCCAGGCTTGAGGCTCGGTAAATCCCGTTAGATAAAAGAAATCACTGTCATGACGGTAGGTGTAATGATTATCTCGATTGCGCGCGCGCTCGGGCGCCGTAGGAATGACCGCAATCCCGCCCCCTTGGCTGTGCATCCAGGCCACGAGTTGCGCGCGACGAGACTTGAATTTCCCAATATCAGGTGTCTGGAGTGCGTAGGGAGGCGGCAAGTGTTGTGTCATGAAAGTTCTCGTCATCATTTGTAAGCAACATACTACAATTGAATGCTTGTCTGCGATGATCGCAGGCGACAAGATTCAAGGCATGGTGTATGGACTGGATAGGCTGGCTTAAACCCTGGGAAGTATCTCCCACACTGATTGCCTGTTTTTTAGTGGCGGCCTGGTTATTCGTGCGTGGTCGGCGGGTGCATCATGTATCCCGGTCGCGTCAGATTTTTTTCTGGGTCGGGATGGTGATGCTTTATCTGTCCCTGCACACCATGCTTGATTACTATGCCGAGCGCATGTTTTTCATGCATCGTATCCAGCATCTGGTCCTGCATCACGCAGGGCCGCTGGTGCTAATGGCCGCCTATCCGGGCTCCGTACTGCGTGCTGGTCTGCCAATGGCCTGGCGCGTCAAACTGAAAAATTTCAATCAAAGCTTGGCCGGCCGCGCGCTGATCGCGGTGCTGACCAATCCTATTGTTGTGCCTGCGCTGTTTGTATTCCTCGTGATTATCTGGCTTGTGCCTTCCGTGCAGTTTTATTCGATGCTGGACTGGCGCCTGTACCGGTTGATGAATTGGTCGGTTGTGGTCACGGGCTTTATGTACTGGAATCTGATTCTGGATCGCAGGCCCTGTCCTCCCGCGGCAATGAGTCCGGGTGGGCGAGTCATTTCACCGATCCTGACGATGGCCCCCCAGATGGTGGCGGGCGCGATGATTGCATTCACTGAAAGAGACCTGTATCCCTTGTTTGATCTCTGCGGACGCGCCATTGCCATGGAGGCTCAAACCGACCAGATGATCGGCGGCCTGACGATGTGGATTCCGGCTGCGATGACGGAGGTGATTGGATTGTTAGTCGCCTTACGCACGCTGATGCGCTTATCCGCAAAAGGCCGCTGGGGACTCCCCAAACCGCGCAAAGGCTGAATGTGGCCCTTTGCCGATCTGGCGAGCATCTTGCCTAGCTAGAGAATCATCAAGGCTCTAGGCCGTGATATTTGCGCGCAAGAGCCACGGTTGCGCGGAACATCCCTTCCTTGTTGCCGCAGTCGTAACGAATACCCTCGTAGCGGTGAGCAAAGACAGGTTTTTCGTTCATCAAGGAGGCGATACCGTCGGTCAGCTGGATTTCTCCGCCAGCGCCTGCCTGGGTCTGGCGCAAATGCGCGAAAATCCGCGCATCCAGGACATAACGTCCCACAACAGCCAGTGTCGAGGGGGCGACATCCGATTTTGGTTTTTCAACGATATGACGCACCCGCTCCGTGCGCGGACCGACGGGGTCGGTCGCGACGATGCCGTACTTATCAGTATCTGAAAGCGGTACGTTTTGCACGCCCAGGATGCTGCCCTGATGCGTCAGTGCCGCGTCGATCAGCTGTCCGATCACGGGGCGATCTGCATCGAGCAGGTCATCAGCCAGCAACACGGCAAAAGGCTCGTCACCCACAATCGGCGCTGCGGTTAGCACGGCATGTCCAAGCCCTAAGGGTGCGGACTGACGGATATAGATGCAACTGACATTGGGGGGCAAGATGCCCTGGACAATCGCGAGCAGCTCGGCTTTACCCTTGCGTGCCAGCTCGGCTTCCATTTCCGGTGCGGAATCAAAATGGTCTTCAATTGCACGCTTGTGACGGCCGGTCACAAAAATCAGGTCAGTGATGCCTGCGGCGACGGCTTCTTCGACGGCATATTGAATGAGCGGCTTATCAACAACAGGTAACATTTCCTTAGGCATCGCCTTGGTTGCGGGTAAAAAACGCGTACCTAAACCGGCAACTGGGAACACTGCTTTGCGAACTGGGCGCATGATTAAACGAATCCTTTAAGTCGAACCGCATTGAAGCGGAACCAATTTGCTTGAGCCGCTATCATAAGCGTATGAGATTTTAATATTCAACTAATGCGTGCCAACTTTCCAAAAAGTAATGTTTCCTGACAAAATCAAACTTTCTGTAGCGAGATTCAATGAAAAGTTGATCACAGGTATTTTGGTCGCCTCCATCGCAGTGAGTCCACTCTGCGCACAACCGACCGGTGCGCCAACCCTTGGCCCGGCCTCTGCAGCGGATTTGTCACCCGCCCTGGAACGTAAGCTCGGCGAAGCCATTATGGAGCAGGGGCGCCGAGATCCCGATTACATCAGCGATCCTGATATTGATCAATATTTGAATAATATGGCGCGCAAACTTGCCGCCTACGCACCCGGTGGTGCCCCGGAGATCGAGGCTTTTGGCGTCCGCGAAAACGTGATTAATGCTTTTGCGATGCCCGGGGGGTTTATCGGCATCAACACCGGTCTGATTGTCGCTGCTGAAGATGAGTCTGAGTTGGCAGGGGTGATGGCCCACGAAATCGCGCACGTTGTACAGCGCCACATCGCCCGTGGCCTGACCCAGCAACAAAAGAGCGGACATCTTGCGCTGGCCTCCATGGCGGCAGCCTTGTTAGCTGCACTGGTGCCAGGGGGCGGGGCTAACCTTGCTGTGGGCATCGCAGCGTTTGGGCAGGCTGCAGCGCTTGAACAGCAACTTGGTTTTTCTCGGGATGCGGAACAAGAAGCCGACCGTACAGGTTTTGAAATGTTGCGCAAAGCCGGTTATGACCCAAATGGTATGGCGATTATGTTTGGCAGGTTGATGAAATCTGCATCGCTCAATGAGGGGCGAGGCGGCGGGGTGTATTCATCGACCCACCCTTTGAGCATTCAACGCATGACCGATATGCAAAACCGTATTAGTCAACTGCCCCTGGCACGCTATCAGGCCTCCGACGAGTATTGGTTTATCCGCGCAAAATCAAGAGTCTTGCAGGCAACGGATCCAAAATCATTGCGACTGGCGACCGAACAGCTCCAAGAAGAAACCCGTCAGACATCCGCGGAACGTGCGCAGCACAACGCGGTGCGGCGCGCTGCGGCGTGGTATGGCATCTCTTATGCTTCGCTGGGTCGTAAAGATCTCACTACCGCGACAAGCGCGTTGCAGCAGGCTCAGGTCATCATCTCCAACTCCCCTTATTTGGAATTGCAGCGCATTGATATTGAGTTAGCCAATAAAAACAACATGAATGCTTTGACTATCGCACAGGCTGCCATGAAGCGCTGGCCCGAGCGCAGGTCGTTTGCGCAGCGTGTTGCCCAATGTTTGCAATTGCTTGGCAAAGATAAAGAAGCGGTGGTTTTTCTGACGCAGCAAGTTAAACGCTGGCCCAGCGCCGAGCCTGGGTTTTTTCAGATGCGGGCGACCAGCGAGGATCGTCTCGGTGATCAGGTTGCCGCACGCCAGTCCATGGCGTCGTATTACATCCTTGTGGGCGCGTTGCCTGCAGCGGCTACACAGCTCCAGCAGGCACGTACGATCTCAAAAGATTTTTATGTTCAGTCTCAGATCGATGTGGAATTGCGTCAGTTAACTAAAAAAATCATGGAAAACCGACGTTTACTGGAAAAACTTAAGTAATCCCGCGGATTTTAAAAAACGATTATCCGCGGTGGGTGAAAAATCTGCCGAGTCGTTCTGGTAACCAGCTGAGTTCTCCGGGCAGTTGACCGGTCACAAAACCAGCATGGCCGCCAGATGCGGGCTGGTGCAGCAAGACCTGAGCCGATGCGTCTTTAATAGTCGGCAGTGTTGGTTCAGGCAAGAATGGATCATTGCGTGCATTGAGTACCAGCGTAGGAACGCGGATGTGTTTGAGCCAGGGTTTACTGGCTGCCTGGGTCCAGTAGTCCATTGCATCATGAAAACCATGCATCGGCGCAGTATAGGCGTCATCAAAATCACGCAGATCTCGGGCCTGGGCAATCCGCATGACATCGATTACGCCAGGAAAACGTTTGGCTTTTTCGAGAACCTTGGGTTTGAGCGAGCGCAGAAAGTAGCGGCTGTAAATGTGACGGTTAAATGGGTCATCCGATAGATGATTACCTGCAGCGACCAGGTCTAGTGGCACCGACACGCCCGCTGCCGCATTGAGCCATGCTGATTGTTCCGGATACTCCCCTAGGTATTTCAGTAAGGCATTGCCACCCAGAGAGACCCCCGCAGCATGCCATGTCGCATGGGGGAGGGTATGTCTGACTGCGGAGAGTATGAAGGCTATTTCTTCTGAGTCACCAGAATGGTAGGCTCTAGCTAAACGATTGGGAAAGCCGGAGCATCCGCGAAAGTGAGCGATGACTACGGCCCAGCCACGCGCTCTGAAGTACTGTGCGAGGGATTGCGCATAGCGGCTTTTACTGCTGCCTTCGAGTCCATGCAGTAACACCAGGGCTTGAATGCCTGCCGACTGATCAAGCGCAATGAGTTGCGCACGATCCGATGGGTTCATCCAGCGAGCAGCACCTGTACTTTGTAAGGAGAGCTCGGGGAGCACTTGTTGAATATTGTCATTGTCGTGAGAGTGTTTGTGTTGGCCCGCCACAGGCTGAGCAACCAGGCCAGGTGCGCTCCAGTCCAGGTCCACAAAGTCGCCGTCGGGCGTTTCAATCCGGTCGCGGATAAAACTCACCCGATGCGTGTGTGCGGCTAGAGCGCCATAGAGGGTCTGTAACTGCCGCTCTGGCAGCCACCAGGAAACGGGGCAGGGTGATAGGTCTAGTGTGGCTGTCACAAGTGAGGAGGTGCGTTAGTGCAGCATCCCTGTGACATCGTGCAAGTCGAGCATGCCAGCCTCACCCGGGGCAGCCGAGGCGTGGTGCATGATTAGTCTCCAGCCGGTCGGCCCTTTGTGATAAACATTTGTGGCGTAGCAGTTTGCGATTTCTGTCGTCTCGGTGCCGTGAACCGTGACTTGTTCGATCAGGGAGTGGACCGCGCTCATCATGCTGTGCAGGACGACCGCATTGGATGGCCGAATATGCAGGGCCCCATTGGAGAGGATTTCCTGCCAGGACTCTTGTACGGCATGGTGACCGATGACACGCAAACCACCCGGGTGCACGCATATGATTTCTTCTTCGTCGGCCCAGACTTGCATCAGACGCGCCAGATCGGCGCGCTCAAGTGCGTCGTAGAAAGCCAGCTCTGCTTCCTCGGAGGTGGCGAACATCACTGGCATGCTGCGTGTCCTTAGTGGCCGTGTACGACTGTGCCAGGCGCGAGTGTGTAGGTGGTGCTGCAATACGGGCAACGCACCGAACCCGTCTTGGTGATATCCAGATAAACGCGCGGATGCATGCTCCAGAGTGGTGAGCGTGAGCCCGGGCAATGCAGGGGCAGATCCGAGGCTTGTACCTCAACAGGGATATTGACCGAGCCAGCAGAGACGGTGTCAGACATGACTTTTCTCGTTGTGTTGAAATTGATTGCTTATTGTATCAAGGCCATCGCTCTACAATAAAGACATTGACGCGAACATTTTTCCGGGCGGTGCGTCCGCTTTTTTGGTGCCATCTTGACTGAAATTTCCCCTATGCCCGATCAGCACTCCCTGACTTTGCGTGCCCAGCGTCTGGCTGCCATGCGGCAGGGCGCGCGGGCTTTGTTGCCAGGGCTGCTGGCGCTCTCTGTTTGGGGGGTCGTGACCGGTGTCGCGATGGTTAAGACCGGGCTCACTGAGCACATGGCCGTGATGATGACATTGCTGGTCTATGCTGGATCTGCACAGCTGACTTCTTTGCCGCTCATTATGGCTGGCGCGCCGCTTTGGTTGATTTTTCTCGCGGGGATGGTGGTCAATCTGCGTTTTGTGATCTTTGGTGCGGCCCTTCATCCGTTTTTTAAAAATATGACCTGGCCTAAACGGCTGCTGATGGGCTATCTGAGTGTGGATGTGGCCTTTGTCGTGTTTATGCCCCGTTTTTCGGATGCCCCCCAAAAAGGCACGCTTGAGCAACACTGGTTTTATTTTGGGGCGATTTTATCGTCCTGGACGGTTTGGCAGCTCACTTCGCTACTAGGTATCGCACTGGGCTCATTTGTGCCGACAGCCTGGTCGCTTGATTTTGCTGCAGTACTGGCGTTGATCGCCATGATGATGCCTTTAGTCAGTAATAAACCCATTCTTGTCTCTATCTTTGCCGCGGGTGTCGTTGCCTGGCTGACCCAGCCCTGGCCCTTGAGGCTGGGCTTGATTGCTGCCGTCTTGGTGGGGAGCGCTGCAGGCATGTGGGCCGAAAAAGTATTCCGTAAAGGACGCAGCTGATGATGGCAGACGACTGGTATGTCATTGCGGCGATTTTGTTGCTCGCCTTGTGTAGCGTGATTACCCGCGCCACCTATTTGCTGTTCGGGCATCTCATGCCACTGCCTGACCGCGTGCGTAGCGCACTGCGCTATGCCCCATTGGCGGCACTGACAGCCATTATCGTGCCAGAACTATTACCCTGGCATGCCCAGCACGGGCCAATGCTTGATCTCAAACTGGTCGCGGCGGTGGTGTCTATCTGGGTGTATCAGCGCACCCGCAGCGCCTTGCTGCTGATTGTCGCTGGCATGCTGGCTTTGTGGGCGATGCGATGGATTGTCTCCGTCTTTACCTGATTCAGGGCGCGTTGTTGTAATCGGGGCTTTTGTACCCAGATATAAGGGGAATCCCGAACAAATTACCGCAGCTGCGGTACACTTGACGGATATTCTTCAAATAATTCAATGACTTCAAACATACAAACTCCTGCTCTGACTCCCGAGACGCCTGCTGTGGCTGTCCCAACTTTTGCTGAAATTGGTTTGCATCCTAGCCTGTTGCAGGCTGTGATCGACACGGGTTACACCACGCCCACACCTATTCAAGCGCAAGCCTTGCCCTCCATCATGGCTGGCAATGATGTGATGGGTGCTGCACAGACAGGTACTGGCAAGACGGCTGCGTTTACGCTGCCGATCCTGCACCGCTTGATTCCCTTAGCCAATACGAGCGCATCGCCTGCCCGTCATCCTGTGCGCGCCTTGATTCTGACGCCGACCCGTGAGCTGGCCGATCAGGTCTACGAAAGCGTTAAACGCTACAGCCGTCATACGCCATTGCGCTCGACGGTTGTGTTTGGTGGCGTTGACATTGGTCCCCAAAAAGAAGCCCTGCGCAATGGCTGCGAGGTGCTGATTGCTACGCCAGGCCGTTTGTTGGATCACGTCGAACAAAAAAATGTGAATTTGAGTCAGGTCGGCATTTTGGTGCTCGACGAAGCTGACCGGATGCTGGATATGGGTTTTTTGCCAGATCTGGATCGCATTATCCGTTTGCTTCCCGCCCAGCGTCAGGCCTTGCTGTTCTCCGCAACATTCAGTAACGAAATCCGCAAGCTTGGCCGCACCTATCTCAACGCGCCTGTCGAGATAGAAGTCGCTAATCGCAACGCGACCGCAGATACCGTTACACAGATTGCTTATCAGATGTCGAGTGACGCCAAGCGTGCCGCCGTGGTGCATCTGGTGAAATCGCGTGGTTTAAAGCAAGTCATCGTGTTTTCCAATACCAAGATTGGTTGTGGCCGACTTGCACGCCAGCTTGAGCTTGATGGTGTCCGTGCCGAATCTATCCATGGCGATAAGTCTCAGGCGGATCGCATGAAAGCTCTCGAGGCGTTCAAGTCCGGTGAGCTCGAGGTGCTGGTAGCAACCGATGTCGCCGCGCGTGGGCTGGATGTCGCGGGTGTGCCCTGTGTTATTAATTACGACTTGCCGCACACGGCTGAGGACTACGTCCACCGTATTGGACGTACCGGTCGTGCCGGCGCCAAGGGCGAAGCCATCGCTTTGTTTACGCCTACCGAAGAAAAATTCCTGCTTGATATCGAAAAGCTGATTAAAACAACCGTCCCTCGCGGTGTGTTGCAGATCCCTGGTGAGTTGCTGGCGCGCGTAGCGCCCCGCGAAACTAGAACAAGCGCACCGGGCGAGCGCCCCCCGCGTAGTGCAGCGGGGAGTCGGGGCGGTGAACGTAGCGGTGAGCGTAGTGATCGCGGGGCAGACCGCAGCGCCGATCGCGCCACGCGTCCGAGCCGTTACAGCGCACCACAAAAACCAATCGATGAATTTTTTACCAAGCCTTACGAGCCATCCCCCGCGGCATTAGCTGCTGCCGGACAGGCTAGCGTAGCACCTGCAAAGCCTGTGTTGGGCGTTAAACGTCCCGTTGGGCTGTTGTTGGGTGGAGACTTTAAAAAGAGCTGATCGCTTGTTTTAAATACTATCAGCCGGTTTTGAGCATCTCGAGCAGATCATCGGGTAACTCGGTATCTTGTGATTTTCCGGGTGCCTGCATCGCTTGGATCAGGCGGTCAAGATGCTCGATATGGGGCAGTATCGTTCCCATGAATCTGACATCGTTGCCATGCACGATTGCAATGGTTGGAAAGTTTTCCACATCCTCATCACCTAATAACAAGGGGTGATTTTCAATGTCGATCCAGATAAAACTTGCCTCTGGATGTCGCGTGCTCAGCGTTTCAAATTTAGGTTGATACTCTTTGCACGTATCGCACCAGGCCGCACAAAAACACAAGACTAAAGTCGGGTCTGTTGCGTTGAGCCTCTCGGCTAGCGTGGTTGATCCAGGTAGATAAGTTGTCATGAATAGTCAAACGTAATTTGATTTGATTATGATAGCTTCTTTCAGTATTTTAATTGCGTAAGCCTAAGCCAACTGATGATTCAAAAACCTTCACCTGATCGCAACGCGCATCCAGAAAAGATTGACTCGCATTGCATGGCTGGCGTGGCACAAGCGTTTGGACGCGCGCTGCGCTCCCAGCTTCACCCGCGTATGCTCTTTGCGTTGCTGTTGCCCTTTTTGATCATGCTTGGTGGAGCGATTTTGCTGCTGATCATCGGGCTGGGACCCCTGACGAGTTGGCTGGATCAGCAAATCAGTGAGTCTTCAACTATTATCCAGGCCAATCAGTGGTTACTCTCAATGGGATTGTTTTCACTGATGTCGGTCAAGTCGTTTATTGTCCCGCTGACCGCAGTCGCGCTACTGTTGCCACTTTCCGGGATTCTCGGACTGGCGGTCGCTGCGGTGTGTGTGATGCCGATGGTGATTGCGCATTTATCTGCCCGTGACTATCAGGGCTTGAAAATGCAGGGTCAGCAGGCGTTTGTTGTGAGTCTCTGGAATGCGATATGGGTCAGTATTCTTTTCGCATTAGGCTGGCTCGCGACGTTGCCTTTCTGGCTGATCCCGCCTCTGGGGTTACTTATTTCGATTTTTTGGTGGACGTTCGCATTTTCACGCATGATGCGACTGGATGCCATTGTTGAGCATGCGAGCGCCGAAGAGCGGCGGTTGTTGATTAGCCGCCACAATGTTGGTTTTTGGACGATTGGCTTGATCTGCGCGCTGATTAACCTGATTCCACCCGCATGGGTGTTTTTGCCGGTTTTTTCGGGTCTGGTCTATACCCATTTTGGACTGGAGGCGCTCAGACGCCTGCGCAGCGAAAAAATGCTCGATATTTGATTGCCTATGCTATCGAACTGACCTCAATTGAGTCATTTGTGCTGAAATATCATTTTGAATTTATTCTTATACGCTGTTTCATTTCCCTGGAAAACTGATGGCTTCAACCCAAAAAAACTCCCGAATCGGTTTGATTATTGTTGGTGATGAGATTTTGTCGGGTCGCCGTCAGGATAAACACTTTTCCAAAGTCGTTGAGTTGCTCGGTGCGCGCGGTTTGCAACTCTCCTGGGTAGAAATACTGTCCGATGACCGAGCGCTGCTGACCTCAGCACTCAAGCGTAGTTTTGCCAGTGACGATATCGTCCTGAGTTGCGGTGGTATTGGCGCTACACCCGATGATCACACGCGGCAGGCGGCGGGCGCAGCCCTTGGACTGCCATTGGCTCTCCATCCTGAGGCCGCAGAGCAAATCAGGTTGCGTTGCGTTGAAAATGCCGAAAAAGGTCAGGGTACCGCGGATATGAGTACCCCCGAAAATCAGCAACGTCTGCAAATGGGCATGTTCCCGACGGGTGCTGAAATTGTGCCCAACCCGTTTAACCGGATTCCAGGTTTCTTTATTCAGAATCACACGTTTGTACCTGGATTTCCCGTGATGGCCTGGCCCATGCTCGAGTGGATGCTCGATACTCGCTACGCGCACCTGCATCACAAGACGCAGCTCTCAGAACATTCTTTTATTGTGTACGGTCTGCCGGAGTCGCGCATTACGCCAGCGCTTGAGGCGCTTGAACAACAATGGCCAGGCGTGCGAGCGTTTAGTTTGCCCTCGGTTGGTGAGAACGGCGCTTCTCCGCATATCGAGCTTGGTGTGAAAGGCGAGCCCGAGGTCGCTGCACTGGCATTGGCGTTTTTGCGCGCCGAAGCCGAACGACTTGGGGCGCGTTACGACCCGCCCGCGACAAAGTAAGACTCATGTCACAGTCTATCGGTTCAAGTCCTGGAGATCAGGAGCCCATCGCGCAGCGCCCCTCCGGTATGGCGATTCAGGTCCTCGAGCGTGCGGCGCGTTTGCTTGATGCGTTGGCCGCACAACCAGATCCCGTGACACTCAAACAGCTCGCTCACACGACGGGTTTGCATCCTTCCACCACGCACCGCATCCTCAATGATCTGGTGCTTGCGCGCTACGTTGAGCGCGTGGACAACGGCTTGTATCAGTTAGGTATGCGCCTGCTTGAGCTTGGCTCGCTTGTCAGGGGGCGCTTGAATGTTCGCGAGGCCGCAATTGATGCGATGCGTGATCTACATCAGCTAACAGGCCAGACGGTGAATTTGTCTGTGCAGCAAGGTGATGAGATTGTATATATCGATCGTGCATGGAGCGAGCGCTCCGGCATGCAGGTTGTGCGCGCAATCGGTGGACGCGCACCCTTGCATTTGACCTCGAATGGAAAATTATTTTTATCCGCTGCGGATCCTCGCCAGGTACGTACCTATGCGACGCGAACCGGCTTGACCGGTAGTACCCGTAATAGCATCACTGAGCTCGACAAGCTCGAACAAGAGCTCTCGCACGTCAGGGCGCTGGGTTATGCGCGCGACAATGAAGAACTCGAAATGGGTGTGCGTTGTATTGCGGCGGGCATCTACGATGACACCGGCAAACTAGTTGCCGGACTGTCGATTTCTGCGCCATCAGGCAGGTTGCAAGATGCCTGGATTGATCAGCTCGTATCAACCGCTGGCCGTATTTCCGAAGCCCTCGGTTACGAGCAACACACCAACGAGCGAACCGCCTGATTTATTTCAGCGTAATCCCCCGCGCTTTGACCAGGGCACCCCAGCGTGAAACCTCCTGAGTAATGAGCGCTCCAAATTCTTCGGGGGTATCCGAGCTTGCTGTCAGGCCATCTGCTGCTAACTGTTGTGCCATCAACGGATCGTTGAGTGCCGTACGCACCGCCTGATTGATTTTCAGCACGATATCGGCAGGGATCCCTTTAGGACCGATCAAGCCATGCCAGACCGAGACATCAAAATGTGGATAGCCCGATTCCATGACGGTCGGGACGTTTGGTAATGCTGCCAGGCGTTCGGCCGTTGTAACGGCGAGCGCGGTGAGCTTGCCCGACTGTACATGTGGCATGGTTGAGGCGACGGTGCCGAAAATAAACTGGACCTGTCCGGAGATCGTATCCGTGAGGGCTGGCGAGGTTCCTTTATAGGGGACATGCAATACATCAATGTCAGCCGTGGTTAAAAAGTACTCGGTGGCGATGTGTGTGATGCTGCCATTGCCCGCCGAGGCGTAGCTGAGTTTGCCAGGCTCTTTTTTAGCCAGATCCACAAGGGCTTTCAGATTAGGAATCGCTAAATTTGGATTGGTTGCAATAATGAACGGGCCACTCGCCAGGCGTGCAATCGGCGTGATGTCCTTGATCGGATCGAAAGGTAGTTTGTAGAGATTTGCGTTGACGGTGTAACTCGTGGCGGCCAGGAATAATGTATACCCATCACCCGGTGCTTTTAACGCGATTTCCGCGCCAAGGTTGCCCCCCGCGCCGGGCCGGTTTTCAACAAAAACAGTTTGACCCAGTTGCTGCGTGAGTTTTTGTGCCACGATCCGGGCGATAAAGTCAGAGCCTCCGCCTGGAGCGAAACCGACAATAATCTTGATCGGCTTGGTTGGATAGGCAGCAGCTGATTGAGCCTCAGCATGTGTTCCCAGGGACAATCCGATCATTGTCATGATGCTGCAAACTACGTGTTTGACAATGTCTAAGCGAAGCCATTTTGAGGCTAAAAATTTTTTATTCATGAGTCACCGTTTTCTAATCATGTGACAGTCTAGGAGAGAAAAGAGCGTAGGTCGAGCCAAATCTGTTGTCTTTTTGTTGCGTCGCAACAAAAAGTTGTTGACTTCCGAATATTTGACCTTACAATAGAAGTTGTGCAGTGCACCAATTTATTTAATTTAAATCCCGGAGAACACCATGTCAGCGATTCCTCAGCAAGTTTTAAACAGCCAAAAAGCCGCCATTGATTCATTGGTGGCATTTCAGGGCACCGTTTTCACCGGTTTCGAGAAACTGGTTGATCTAAACCTCAAAGTCATCAAGGCAACACTTGATGAAGTTTCACAAACCTCACAAAAAGTTACAAGCGTGAAAGACGCTCAAGACGCCGCAGCCTTGACACAGAGCCTGGTTCAGCCAGGTGCTGAAAAAGCTATGGCTTACAGCAAGCACGTCTATGACATCGTTTCAGCTGTCCAGGCTGAGCTGTCCAAATTGAGCGAGTCACATGTCGCCGAAGGCCAGAAACACGTCAACGACGCAATCGAACAGTTCACCAAAAATGCTCCAGCAGGTTCGGAAAGTGCTGTTGCGATGCTTAAGTCTTCATTGGCTCAAGCAACCAGCGCATACGATTCAATGACCAAAGCCGCTAAACAAGCAGCTGAAGTCGCTGAGAAAAACCTCTCCGCCGCTGCGAACGCATCGTTCAAAGCCGCTGGTGATGCAGCTGAAGTCGTGAAGTCAACAACACGTGGTCGTCGCGCTGCCTAATTTTGGCGAGCTTGACCTGACAGGCGCAGCATATCGTTGCTTGTCGGTTGAAGATAGAAAGTAAAAAAGGTCACCTCTGTGACCTTTTTTTAATTTTAGGCCTCGTGGTCCATTTTTTACATATTACGAATCGCACGAACGCATTCGCCGACCAGCGCAGGGCCACGATAAATCAGACCTGTGTAAAGTTGAACAGCATTCGCACCCGCCTGCATTTTTTCGACAGCATGCTGGCCGTTCATGACGCCACCGACACCGATAATCGCAAACTCTTTGCCTAATTTGCTGCGCAGACGCGCGATCACTTCGAGTGAGCGGGTATGCAGCGGTGCGCCAGACAAGCCACCTGCTTCTTCAGCGTGTTTCATACCCGTCACGGCGCTGCGCGCCAATGTGGTGTTGGTTGCGATCACGCCATCGATACCATGACGCGGTAAGACTTCGGCAATCGTATCGATTTCTTCTTCTGAAAGATCAGGGGCGATTTTGACGACAAGTGGTACGCGCTTGCCATGCTGATTGGCAAGCTCGGCACGCCGCGTGGCGAGCTGCGACAACAGCTGATCAAGCTCGTGCTCGCCTTGAAGGGCACGGAGATTCTTTGTATTGGGTGATGAGATGTTGACCGTAATGTAATCCGCATGCGGATATACGCCTGCCAATCCAATCAAATAATCATCGGCTGCGCGCTCGATGGGCGTATCGGCATTCTTACCGATGTTCAGACCAAGGATGCCACCTTGTTTGCGAAACTCACTGCGCTGAACGTTTTCCAGAAAGGTGTCGAGCCCTAGATTATTAAACCCCAGACGATTGATTAAGGCCTGCGCCTGAGGAATCCGGAACATTCTTGGTTTGGGGTTCCCAGGTTGGGCACGAGGTGTGACCGTGCCGACCTCGATAAAACCGAAGCCCAGGTTACCCATGGCATCAATATGTGCGCCATTTTTGTCTAGTCCAGCAGCCAATCCGATTGGATTGCGCAGAGACAGCCCCATCAGCTTGGTTGGCGCGAGTGCGCGATCGCGCATCAATCCCCGCGTCAGCGAACAGTCATAGGCTTTTTGCAGCGCATGCAAGGTGGCTTCGTGCGCGGCTTCGGCGTCCATGGCAAATAGAGCGTGGCGAGCGAGAGGATAGGCTTGAAAAAGAATGGACATGGGTTGCGGCTATAAAAAAAGTCTGAACGGGAAAAATTTTTAACGTAATCAATCTATTCGGAGCTACCAGGCTGCGCATCGCGCCACTGGTTATCCCATCGATACTGTGCAGGCGTAAAGCCGGCTTTGTAAGCCATTTTTTGGCTATCTGCGATCCAGTACCCAAGGTACAACCATGGTAATTTTAACTGTCTGCACTGATCAATCTGCCACATGATCCCATAGGTCCCCAGACTGCCAGCTACCTCGGGGTCATAAAACGTGTAGACAGACGAAAGTCCTTGCTCAAGCATGTCGATGATCGAGATCATGCGCAAGGTGCCATCCTCCTCGCGAAACTCCACGAGCCGTGTGTTGACGCGACTCGCCAGTAAAAACTGGCTGTACTGAGCGCGACTGTCTTCGTCCATGCCACCGCCTGGATGGCGCATCGTTTGATAGTGCGCATAGAGTTTGTAATGCTCCTCTGACCAGGCAAGCTCTGCGACCAGCGGTCGTAAATTCTGATGTCGGCGAGCGCTGCGTAATTGCGTGCGACTGGGGCTGAAATGTTCGACATCGACTCTGACGGGCACGCAAGCTTTGCAATCATCACAGTGCGGTCTGTAGGTAAATAATCCGCTGCGTCTGAAACCCTCGTCCACCAGGTGCGAGTAAGTATCCGCATGAATAAGATGACCGGGCGCTGCAACTTGAGAGCGTGCCTCACGCCCCGGCAGATAACTGCAAGGGTAGGGCGCTGTCGCATAAAACTGAAGCGTGGAGAAGGGGAGTTCTTTGAGAGTGCTCATACCGAAACATTTCACACAGTAGCGTATAGAGGGTGTGCGTCAGTGATGCCTGATGTCGATATTACACGTCTGCGTGCAAAATGCCTGCGTGATCCAGCCAGCCCGTCGCCCATTCAATGGAGGAGTCTGCACTGGCTCGACTAACATGCTCAATAAATACGTCACGCACAACGGGAGCTGCCCCCAGACTGCCGAGATGTTCGGTTTGCATCTGACAGTCTATCCACTGAACGCCTTGCCTGGTTAAAAAACTCACCAGGTGCGCAAGAGCGATCTTGGAGGCATCGGTTGCGTGGCTGAACATGGATTCACCGTAAAACATTTTGCCGAGACTGACGCCGTAGAGCCCCCCGACCAGCTCGCCATGCATCCAGGTTTCAATACTGTGTACTTGACCTGCAAGATGCCAGGCCTGATAGGCGAGCTGCATGTCGCGTGTGATCCAGGTCTCAGGGCGGCCATCAGTTGCGCGTCTGGCGCACCCATGCATGACCCCTCGCAAATTATGGTCGACTTTGACAACCACATCAAAGTTACCTTGCTGCTGATGACGTGCGATTTGTCGCAGTCGTTTGCGCAGGGAGTGGGACGGATGAAACGCCGCGCATTTCAGCACCATGCGCGGATCAGGCGACCACCAGAGTATGGGCTCTCCATCCTGAAACCAGGGGAAAATCCCCTGGCTGTAGGCCATACGTAATCTGGGGATTGTGAGGTCTGCACCCGCTGCGAGCAGGCCTGGGGGATGACTAAGCGCCTCAGACGGGTCAGGAAATGGCGTGTCCGTATCCAGCCAGTCTAGTTTCAGTGAGGACACGCGTAGGTCAGACTTTAGTGTTTGGGGCCGCCGAGCGCGTAGTGATGCGTCGGAAAGTGTCCCGACTCACGATCGCTCAGGTAGTGTTTCAGCGTGGTGTAGACGGACTTAAAGGCGAGGTTCTCCCATGGGATTTCATCAAAGCCATACCAGCGGGCTTCGAGGGTCTCTGGGCCTGGGTCGAGCTCAGGGCCGAGGGCTTCGGCCAGGAAATAAACGTGTACCTGATCGACATGCGGGATATCGATGACCGTGTAGAGGCAGCCAAGTTTGATTTTTACGCCGGCTTCTTCTTGCGTTTCTCGTTCTGCGCCCTCTGAGAGCGATTCAGCCAGCTCCATAAATCCTGCGGGCAGTGTCCAGAAATTTGCACGCGGCTCTATGGCACGCAGACAAAGCAGGACTTTATCTTGCCAGACGGGCATGGTGCCAACGACGAGTCGTGGGTTTTGGTAGTGCACGGCACCGCAATGCTCGCAGAGATCCCGTTCGCGGTTATCACCAGGCGGGATGCGACGGGTAATGGGCGTGGCACATTGACTGCAAAATTTTTGCATGCGGGGTGCGGGGAAATAAAACTCGGCGTCTTGGCTCATAGCGACACATTTTAGGATACTTGAGGGGAAATTGTCGCTGCCTGAGGATTTTTGACGAAACCAAGTCTGTCTGCGAGTACTTCGTGCAAAATCGTGACATAAGGCACAGAATGACGTAATGCATGGTAGCGTCCGCTGGGGTCCGAGAACAAGAGTGATAAATCAACTTCCAACTCGACTGCTATATGTCGTGCATCTGCCAGTGCATCTGTTTCTAGCGCGTCAAGCAAACTCAACCCATCAGGTGTTTGCAGGACCTCCGCCAGCGTGCTCAGGTCACGGTCGTCAATCCTGGCCGCGCCCAGATCCGTTTGTGCATAGAGCTGGCCGTGCTCGTCCGCAAACCAGCCGAATACTTCCTGGACAATGCGGCCGTTATGCGTAATAAGAGAGGCCGTATTTGGCTCGATATGCACAACATAGGGGGCTGCATCCAGCCTGACATAGACCCGCTGAGGACCATTTTGAAAAAACCATTTGCCGTCGGGTTCACTCGCGTAGTTGCGCCCCATAAATCCGAGGATTTGCGGGTTGGTGATGCCTTCGCCGGGGCCTCCTGCTTGCGCATCGCCCAAAGGATGCAGACGCCAATCACCTCTGGCAGATAATGACAGCCATCCATATACAGCAGGGACATTGGGCCAGCGTTTAACTGCATCCAGTACGGATTGATCCATCTGCATCGCTCTTTAGGTGGAAGATTGTGGATTGGTCGTCGCTGAAGTAGCTATAGCCCCTGCATTGCGTCGCAAAAGAAACCAGGCCAGGCTGCAGAGTTGCAGCACGACCAGACAGGCAAATGCCATCGTCAGCGCGTTACGCGGACTGTATTGCCAAGCGCTGAATAAGTCAGCGAGCAAACCAATGCCCCATTGGATGCTAAACGCACCGCCGAACATGACCAGATTAAATGTCGTGAGTACCCGCCCAGCCATGTTGCGAGGAAACGCTAGTGCCGTTTGTGTCTGCATCAAAATAACAGCCGGCACCCCAGGTGCCAGTACCAGCCACATCATCCAAGCATCAGTCGTTCGCCAGAACAACATGGTGCCCAGGCAGATGGGAAACCAGACAAAGGCAATTAAGGATTGTCTGGCAAGTGATATGCCGCGCTTTTCAAGTCTAGGGCTGACCACACTCATGGCGACATAGCTCACGAGCAAGGCTGCATTGAAATAAAACAAATGCTCGCCTGCCTGCACGGCAGTCATCTCTAACACTTGCGTGAGCCAGGGTCCCGCCCACAGCGATTGCAAAGCGGCAAAGCCACCTGAAAAAAATATCGTGGTTGGTATCACGCGCAGCATGCGTGGATGGGTTAGCAGACTGAGAAACCCCACGGACGGGTTGCTGGCCATTTGCGTGGCGGACTGGCGGTCGTGATCACCGGTCCATAAAAAGACAGCGCTTGCCGCACAGGCAAGCAATACTGCTGCAAACACAAAAAACTGTCGCCACCCCAGCCACTGCGCCAGAGCCAGCGCAGGTTGTGTGGCGAGTAATGCGCCCGAAGTCCCTGCGATCAGCATCCACATCGCGAGTTGTGCCTGCCGCTGCGCTGCAAAGCTGCGCCGGAAATAAGCATAAGGCGCCATCAGGCAAGCAGACACGCCCATGCCGATCAGCATACGTCCCAATGACACCATCCAGAGCGAATCCCCCATCGCGATCACGCATGCGCCCACTGCGGCAATAATTAATAAAAACGACTCGGTGCGCCGGGCGCCATAGCGATCCAGACAAATCCCCAGCGGTATTTGCATGGCAGTGAATGAGAGAAAAAACGCGGAGGAGAGCCAACCGAGATCGCCCGCAGATAAGTTCAGGTCTGCAGCGAGTAAAGGGGCGAGCGCGGCGTTGACTGAACGCAGCGCATAGGAAATGAAATAGCCGACTGCAAAGCTTATGAATATCCGAACTGCCAGCGCGCGCGACATCACAGGCAATACCTGTTGGATTGCTTTGGACTGAGGGGAGGTACTAGTTGGCATATGAATGCAGCTCGCCTAAATGTAAAGGCTGAAATGAGACTGAATCATAACCGTGAGGGC
>CAIPID010000440.1 GCA_903865015.1 uncultured beta proteobacterium
CCCACGTTGGTAATCAGTACCGGGAGTCCAAGCCCCATCAGCTCGCGGCAGGCATAGGAAAGCGCCTCATAATACGAAAGCACATACCCGACATCGCAGCAAGCCAGATAAGGCCTGACGTCATCGAGCAAACCAGGAAAACTCACCTGCGCAGTCATCCCGAGCGCATGCACTTGCGCGACTTTGGACTCATTAGGAATGTCGCCCGCCACCACAAGGTGAAAGCGCGCACGCTCCTCGGGAGCAAGCAAGGAGACTCCCTCTACCAGATCAAGCCAGCCTTTTTCATAGTCCGTACCTGCCGAACTACCGATAATAATTTTGTCCGCGAAGTCAGAACCAAGCAACTTGAGCCGTAACGATTGTTTTTCTTGCGCTGAGACCGGTGAAAAATACGCTAGATCGATGCCATGTCGAATAGTCACAGAAGGAGTATTACGGTAAGGCGTATGTACAAGCTCGCCACGCACATAATCACTCACGGCGATCACTTGATCAGTCGCAAACAAGGCGCGCAACCGATGCCCGAGACTACTCATTTCGTGATGATTGTGTTTAGTGAAGACCACACGCGGACGCTTACGCATGCCGAGCAAAGCCAGCATGACTTGTTTATGGTCTGCAGAACCGTTGACATGAATAATATCGAAACGCTCGGTCTTGATTAATTTACGCAATCGTGCGCGCGCCGCAAACCATGAAGAGGGGCGTGTCGTAAAAGACATATCAAGCACGCGCACATTTGCGAGATGCGAAGCATAACGATACAAACGACTGGTACCTGGGGTCGCGAGTGTGACGCTATGTTCTCCCGCCAAACCGTCGAGCAAATGCATCAGGTAGGTCACATGACCACCGCCATTGCGTCCATGAAAGTTGGTATACAAAATTTTCATAGAAAAGCTCAGCCGCGCTCAGAACGATTGATGAACATCAGCTTGGCGTAACGCAGAAAGCTGCCAAATGCGGCAGTCACAGCCAGCACGAATCCGTATCGCCCATCTAAAAATCCGCGACGCAAAATATAAATGCGGAAAAAAGTCCACAGGCAATGTCCAACTACGCCAAACAAACCAACGCGCTTGCCTTTTTTTGCCATGGCAACGGCAGCTATTGTTGAATAGCGGTTGATCTTGCTCGCCACCATATCCAGATTTTCAAAAGGAAAATGTAGAAAGTAATTTTTCAGGCGGCCAACTGGAGTAGTGGTTTCAAACCGCTCATGAACTGGCACATCATTGAATCTGCCGATGCCACGTCGAAACAAACGCAATACATAATCAGGAAACCAGCCACTGTAGCGAATCGGTTTGCCACAGAATTCAGATAATCTGGAAACCTCGTAAGCATCAAACTCAGGCGCTTTGAGTGTCTGCATGATTTCTTCGCGCAACGCGGCCGTGACCTGCTCATCGGCATCGATCGCCAGCACCCAGGGCTGCGTCGCGAGTGCGAGCACACGATTTTTTTGTGGGCCAAAACCTGGCCAGTCTGTGCACTGCTGGACGATCGCACCATGTTCAACGGCAATCTCTACCGTTCCATCGGTACTACCAGAATCCAGCACAATAATTTCATCGGCAAAACGCACAGACTCAAGACACGCAGCAATATGACGTGACTCATTTTTTGTAATGATGACTACAGAA